>CAMWUU010000050.1 GCA_947177515.1 uncultured Lachnospiraceae bacterium | reverse complement strand
CTTTTTCCACCTGACAGAAAAACGAGTTTGAAGTAACCATTGCTCTTTGCCAGGGAGCGGATTATATATTGATGGATGAACCTTTTGCCGGGAACGATGTATTTAACCGGGAGGATTTTTATAAGGTGCTTTTGGGTGTTTTGGAACCGGAGGAAACTATTTTTCTATCCACCCATTTAATTGAGGAAGTGGAGCATTTTATCAGCCGTGCCGTACTGTTAAAGAAGGGGGAGATCGTGGGTGATGTCGAAGTTTGTGAACTTGAGGAGCAGGAAAAGACAGTACTTGATTATGTTAAGGAAACCTACGGTTACCGCTCCGACAGGGTAAGCCGGGCGATCGGGGAGATAACGGACTCGGAGGAAATTGGATAATTTCTGAGCCAAAGGCAGCAAAAGCAAGGAGGATGGATATGAAAAAAAGTCTGTATTTGGTATTGCTTCTGGCAGGACTGTCGTTTTTATCCCTGCTGGTTGCGGTGGGTATTATCAGGGGTGGCAGCAGCCGGGTTGCTATTACACAGGAAATCGTTGCAGGCGACCAAAAAGCCGCTGCGGGGATTACGCTCTCCCTTGCTTCCCACCTAAATGGGCGGCTTTTCTGGAATACGGAATATACCATCGGGGATGGAGGTGGTATCCAAAGTGAATTTACATTTTCTTCCAGTCGAGTTTCCTGGGGATGGGAACAGTGGGAAGCGGGTATCTATATTGGCACCAACTCCAATGTATTTGACAAAAAGACCAGCATGGCACAGACAGCATCCGGTTTTGCACTGCCAAAGATTTCTGCCGATGTGGTAGGGCGGATGGAGGGAATGGAATATGTCGAAACGGTGCGGATTGGTGATTATTATGAGAAATATCCCCTGGTCTTTCGTGTGTGGGGAAGTTCAGTGCAGTATGATTCCTACAGTAAGGCAGTCGGATACCTGACGAATTTTTTCCATATTCCAACCAGTCAGGATCGGATGGAAGTTTATGTGAAGAAATATAGTGATGACAAATACGCACAGATTCGATATTTGCGTGGGACAAAGGTATATGACAGCCAGTCCGTAGAGATTGCTGATGCATCCACATTCGGACAGGATGGGCTGTATTATGCCTATACCCTGGTAAATACCGAAACCGGGGAGTGTGTTGACCGGGGGCAGAATACGGGCATATTTTATTGCCCATATCAGCGTGAAGGCTTTGGTCTGCGGCTTGATTTAAATGAGATGAAGAAGGTTTGTGACCTTCCGGAAGGGATGGTTTTGCTTGCCCTTGCACTGGATGAGGAGGAAAATTTCCTGTATCTGGCTTTGGAAGGGAAGGAAGGGGGTTCTCTTTTTGTCTACCAGTTAGGGAAGAATAATGTTTTGGAGGAAGACAGGATGCCGGAAGAAGGAATGGGTTGGGAAGAGGGCATCATTTTGCGGGAGGAGATTGCCTTGGGGGAAATGGGGGAAACAGGGAGCTTCTGTCAGATGGCAGTGGTGGATGGGGGAATCCTCCTTACTTGGAATGACAACAGTTTTTCCTTTGTAGCCAGAAAGGAGGGGCAGCATCGTTTATGGTGTTTTGGCAGGTTCCCTGAAACAATGGGGGAATATGGGTCAGAAGGTATGAAAAACCCGTTCCCAAGGGAGAATACCTGTCTGTTTGATGGGAACAGGTTGGTGCTTGCTGCATTTGAAAACTGGGAGGATATGACAGTGCGGCTGGTCGTCCATAATGAAAAGGGACAACTATATGATGGGCGTTACCAAAACAGCCAGGACACAGAGCCAGGTTTTGCCCCCGGAGAGGGAATAGTGCCGCAGGGTGCAAGAATCTGGGCACCGAATAGTGCATGGTCGATGAAAAAAGGGGACGCGATAGTGACGGCATTAAAACTTGAGGGTAAGGGTGCAGGAAACTGATAGTACGATTGTAATAATATAAAAAAGCCCATGCAAAAAGAGATATTATCATTCTTTTTGCATGGGCTTTTTTACAAGATTAATATTCCATTGCTTTCTCTTCGCCATTCATTACGCGAAGTGCGCCCTGAGCGAGCGCGAGCAGTTCATCCTCGCCAGGATATACAGTGAACGGTGCGATAAACCCGGCACGTTTTTCAAGCTCGCTAACCACATACTTATCATACGCGATACCGCCGGTCACGATAATCCGGTCTACTTTGCCACAAAGAACACATGCCATCGAACCAATATCCTTAGAAACCTGCAAAAGGAATGCCTCGCGCAGTGCGATGGCATCCTTATTGCCCTCGTCCACCATCTTCTCGACATTGCGCATATCGTTTGTGCCAAGGTATGCATTGAAACCGCCATTCCCGACTAATTTTTTGTAGACTTCCTTCTCCGTGTATTGGCCGGAGAAGCACATTTTGACAAGCGCACCGGAAGGCACTGCGCCTGCGCGCTCCGGGGAGAATGCGCCGTCGCCATCAAGCGCGTTGAACACGTCCACTACCTTTCCATCAATATGCGCGCCGACAGAAACACCGCCGCCCATATGCACAACAATCAGGCGCAGGGATTCATACGGTTTGCCGGTTTCTTTCGCATAACGTTTTGCAACGGCTTTCTGGTTTAACGCGTGGAAAATGCTGACGCGCGGAAGTTCCGGAACACCGGAATATCTTGCAGATGGCATCAGTTCATCGACAACCACCGGGTCAACGATATAGGAAGGAACGCCGATGGAGTCCCCGATCTCCCTTGCAAGGATACCGCCGAGGTTTGAGGCATGCTGTCCCTGGACACCCACTTTCAGGTCGGCAAGCAGTGTGTCGCTCACTGCGTAGGTTCCGGAAACGATTGGCTTTAACATGCCGCCCCGGCCAACAACAACATTCAGTGAGTTGATATCAAAATTTTTCTCTTTTAATAAAGAAACAATGATGTTCTTGCGGAAATCTTTCTGGTCAACGATTGTGGCATAGCTGGCGATCTCCTCGGTGGAGTGGCGCAGGGTTTCCTCGAACAACAGGTTCTCGTCTTCAAATACACCGATCTTGGTGGAGGTGGAACCTGGGTTGATAATCAAACTTTTGATGGACATAGGATGATTTCCCTCCTGTAATTTTTGTTATTATTGTTCCGCTAATTCTTTTCCTGTGGATCCGGCATTTTTTCCGGTTCTTCCTGGGCTGAGGTTTCATTTTGTGCAAACCCCGGTTCGTCCTTATTTTTTTCAGCCGTTTTATCGGGCGTGGATTTCTTTTTCTGAAGTTTTTTTGTGAGAACAGCTTCCCCAATTTCCGTGACCGCTTCTACAGCAAATTCAAGGATGGTATCAAGCATTATTTTTCGGGCAGCAGGGATTTACTGCTGTTTTAAGTTGTGTGCGACAACCGCTGCGAGCGCAATAGAATTTACCTTTGTTTCGAAGGTATCGGAGCGGCTAGTCAGGATGACTGGAGCTTTCGTGCCTGTCAGAATGCAGCCGTTCTTGCATTTGGTCAGGTGTACGAGTGCTTTGTACATCAGGTTGCCCGCGTGGATATCCGGGAACAGGATTATATCTGCATCGCCGACTATCTTGCGGTTTTCTGCGTTTTTATGTTTTGCAGCCTCCGGGTCGATTGCGAGGTCGAAAGAAAGCGGTCCATCAATAATGCAGCCAGTAATCTCACCAGCGTCATTTTGGCGGGTCAGTTCCTCGGCATCCACAGTAACCTGCATTTTCGGGTTTACTACCTCAACCGCGGCAACTGGGGCAACCTTCGGGCATTCGATACCGCAGGCATGTGCAACAGCGACTGTATGTTCGATGATCGCCTTCTTATCCTCAAGTGTCGGGTATGGGATGAATGCCACGTCCGATAAAAAGAGCAGGCGGTCAATGCCTGGAAGTTCAAATACGGCAACATGGGAGAGAGGCTTTCCGGTGCGCAGGCCGACTTCCTTATCCAGTACGCTCTTTAAGAAATTTTTGGTATCAATCAGTCCTTTCATGTACATATCCGCTTTTCCATCATGCACGAGGGCAACCGCCGTGTGGGCGGCCTCAATCGGATCTTTTACGTCAATTACCTCGTAACCGGATAAATCCATGGAAAGTTCCGCAGCGATTTCATTGATCTTGTCCGCGTCCCCGACAAGGATGGCATCCGCGATGCCGCGTTCCTTTGCCGCTTTTACCGCCTCTAGGATCGGCGCATCCTGCGCCGCTGCGACAGCGACCTTTTTCATGCTACCAGTGATTGCGATTAGTTCATCAAATCCCTTGCTCATTCTTTTTTCCTCTTTTCTTCTAAAAATATTGGCAGCCACAAAACGGCATATTTCCTTATGCGGCTGTGCGTTCCTGTTATACTGGGCGACAGATTAATCTGGCGTTTCGTATAGTTTGATTGGGAACTAGAACGATGTCCTAGATTTCCTCATTGTTAAAATAATAGCACTGTTTTCCAGAAAAAGCAATGGAAGATTACACTCTGTACCGTGCAAAAAATACAAAATATTCTGAAAGTTTGGGATATGGATACGAAACATATTGAAAGTGGGGTGGCTTTGTGATATAATATGTTTATGTATTATGTGTGGGTAGCAAGGACAAAATACAGGGCAAAGAAAAGCGTTAGGAAAGAAGGTAAACAACATGGAATTAAAAGACTTTATGGATTTGAAGCGGTTGCAGGAAATTCAGGATCAGTTTTCCGATGCAACCGGACTTGCGGCGGTCGTGGTGGACAACAAGGGAAATTCTATTACGGAGGGGAGTAATTTTACCGATTTCTGTACGAGGTACACGCGGGGCACCAGGGAAGGACAAAGGCGCTGTGTGAAATGTGATCATGAAGGAACAGGTACATACCGCTGTCATTTGGGGCTGATGGATTTTTGCTGTGATATTGTTGTGAACGGGGAGAAACTCGGACAGATCACCGGCGGGCAGGTATTGCCGGAGGAACCGGACGAGGAGAAGTTTGCGAAAATCGCGAAGGAACTTGGGATCAGTGAGAAGGATTACCTTACAGCGTTAAGGAAAGTGCCGGTGCGCTCCGAAAAGTCGATACGCGCCTCCGTTAAGCTGCTTGAATTTATGGTGAATGAGATTGCGAATTTTGAATATACAATGTTTAAGAGCAGGACATCCACAAAAGTAATGGACGAGGAACTGGGCGTGACGACGGGCATGGTGGATCAGATCAATGCAAAAACCAAGGAACTTGAAAAGATTGCCTCGAAACAAAATATCCTTGCACTGAACGCTTCTATTGAGGCTGGGCGTGCTGGTGCACTTGGGGCGGGTTTTGCGGTGGTTGCTTCGCAGATGGGGGATCTCTCAAAACAGTCCGGCGTGATTTATAAGGATATCCAGCAGCTTGCATCGGATATATACGCTTCCGTACAGAAAATGAATGAGAATAAATAACCATGGTGTACGGACCAAAAAACGGTGGTTCGCAGTAGAACACCGGAAGGAATGCGAGTTGCCCTGCCGGGAAAAACCGGTGCGGGGGCATCAAAAAAAAGGGCAGGAAAGAGGGGATGATGTCCCATATAAATATAAGAAAGGTGCCGGTGTTATGCAGGAGATTACAGAGAAGGATGCGGACGGAAATATTTCCCACAAAATACAGGAAGGACTTGCCGTGGAAGTGGCGGTACAGGGGGAAGGGGGCTGGATGCCCATAGAGGAAGATACTAGGAAAGCGCCTTCTCCAAAAGAGGCTGGGGAGGAAGGTGCGGATATTGCGGCTCTTGAGGAGGAGAATGCTTCACTGAGGGCTTCCTTTGAACCGCTGTATGTGCAAATCGGGAAAAACTTTTACGAAAAGCCAAAGGGGTATGAACTTGCGATTACGGAAACCGTGCATAAGCTTGCCGGGATGGATGACCAAATTCACAGGAATTACCTGCGGATCCTGCGTTTAAAGGGAATCCGCTACTGTCCGTTTTGTGAGCGCATAGTGGATGATGTAACGGTTTTCTGCGCTGATTGTGGGACGAGGATTGACCCGGTGGAGGATGTGGATGAGAGCAGTACGATTTGTCCGTGTTGCAGTGCGAAAAACAGCCGGGATAATAATTTTTGTATTATATGTGGACAGAAATTAAAGGAACAGGAAGAGCAGATCCGGTGCCCGAACTGTGGGATACACCTTCCAGCGGATGCACGGTTTTGTGAGGAATGTGGGGCAAAATTGGCATAAAACCAGCATGATTTTATATTTTTGGAAGATGGCAGTATCAATTGGAATGAATTGGTGCTGCTGTCTTTTTTGTGGATTATTTTACATTATTTTAAAATTTTTAAATTTCATTGGTCAATTTGCAATTATTTTTTTCGAAAACAGAAAAATGTTGTTGACATTGCACAAGGAATCGTATAATATAGAAGCATGAATTAACGAAAATCTAAAATGTTTTAGATTTTCGTATAGTCGAATGGAGGAGATTCTATGAGAAGAAAGGTTTTTGCAACTTTGTGTGCAGCGACATTGTTTTTGGGCGCAGTTTCTGTCGTAGCGCCGCAGGAAGTTAAAGCTGCACCAGCTCCGCTGGCTTCCTATGACTTTGAGGATGGCCTTTCGGATATGGAACCGGCTGCGAACGGTGAAACCGTGGCACCAAGCCTTGTTACCGATGAGATCAAGGGAGGTGCGATCAAACTTGAGTTTGGTGCAAAGGAATCGGAGAGTTACACCACGTTTGCAAATCCGTTTGTCGGCAAGGAACTTTCGGCAGCGACGATTACCGCATGGGTGCATGTGGCGGAAGATGCGGCAGCTTGGGAATGGGACTGTCTGTTTGGGTTTACGGATGGGACAAAGCGACTGACGTTCCAGACAAGACCATATCTTTGCTGGAATGCCGGCGGCGAGGATGCGAATTATATTGATGTGAAGGGACCGATGGTATTTGACATCCAGAAGGGCAGATGGGTGAATTATGCTGTTGTCATTACACCGGAGGGACAGACTCTTTTTGTAAATGGCGAGGAGGTAACATCGCCTGTGGTAGGGAATGGGGATGGCTACAACGCGGCTTCCCTGCTTGAATTCCTTTCTGCGGATACGACTAAGGCATATCTCGGTTACGGCTCTTTCTGGGGAAGCCAGGGTGCGCTGCTTGACGATATCACGTTTTATGATGCGGCTCTGACGGCGGATGAGATTAAGGAAGCCTGCAAGATTGATGAAGTGATTGCAGCAATGCCGGAATTTGTGTCGCCTTATGCGAAAATTGACCTTTCCACTGTGACAGCGGCGGTTCCGGAAGGATATTCTTCCTACTATGCATTTGACGGCGACCTGACGGATTCTGTGACGGGTCAGACAGGTAGTACAGTTGGTTACTACGTGCATCTTGAAGCGGATTCCCCGGATCCTTCGTTTGAAACCGGTGTGAAAGGGCAGGCTGTAGCCTTCTATGGCTTTGGTGATGGCGTTAAGCTCCCGACCGCACCAAAGGGCAGCCAGTATACCATTTCCATTGACTGGTACCTGAAAAAAGCAGCCCAGTATTCGCCATGTATCTTTATGGGTAATTTCCATGAGGATGGTACTGTTATGGGTTCTGAGGAGGATGCGCAGTGGATCAGCATTTCACCGCTTGGTAACCAGACGGATATTGTGAATGGGCCAATGGTATGGTCAAGGAATGTACCGGGCAGCGCGTCATGGAATGATCTTGTGCGCCAGGGTAGTGATCTGTTAAAAACAGAAGTATGGACGAATGTAACAGTGGTTGCGGATGGTGCACAGGCAATGGTCTATGTGGACGGTTCCTTAGCTGCAACCGGACCGATCGCTGATATTGTTGGTGAGGGTACACAGCTCTTTCTTGGTGTAAATGCGTGGGATGCTGTATTCAACGGATATATGGATAATCTTTACATATATGATCGTTGTCTGACCGCAGAGGAAGTAGCAAGTCTTGCAAAGGATTCCCTGACCGTAGTTGCGGCAGAACCGACACCGGAACCTACCCCGGAGCCGACACCAACCGAAGCACCGGCTGAGCCGGAGGCAACTTCCGCACCAGAAAACACTCCGGCGCCGACTAATACCCCAGCGCCGACCCAGGCAGCAAATGCTAATGCGTCAGCGCAAGATGAGGACAGCAACACGGGTCTGATTGTTGGTATTGTTATTGCGGTTGTGGTTGTTGCAGGCGTGGTTGTAGCAATTGTAATGAAAAATAAGAAGAAATAATAAGTTTTTCCCAGATCATTTTTAACAGAAAAAAAGCCCCCAAACTATGTTGGGGGCTTTTTTAATTCTATCTCTGCTAGAGTGCGTGATTAAAGATTTAAAAATGGAATGGATATCCAGCATGTCAATTGCCAAATTTGGAAGTCTGATCTGCAGCGCAGTTTCAAAAAAACCGGATTCGATGTTTGATACAGTCCCTCATATTCGCCAAAATCATTCAGATGGATTCTCTTTGGTCTTAGTTCCCAATCCTATTTTTGCAGCGTTGCCGTTTTATTTACTCCACGCAGCAGTTCTTTACAGTATTCAACCAAATCATAGTACCCCATTGCCCTGTCTGTCGGTGTGGCCTGTGTCACAATCACGGCATTCTCGTCCGGTATCACGGTGATACTTTGCCCGCCAGATCCCCGGCAGCCGTAACAGTCTTCCCAAATCCACCACAGAAAACCATAACCCGGATTACATTTTAGCGGTGACACCGCCTGATGGATATAACTTTCTGATAGAATCTGCTTATCCTGATACCTTCCGCCATGCAGGAACAGATGTCCAATTTTCATCAAGTCAATAGCCGTCAGCTTCAGCTTCGTATCATTATCCGTGTCCGCACCATCCCCGACACTGTAATATACGCCACAGGGACTTTGGTACCAACGCGCACTTTCTATTGCCAGAGGTTTAAAAAGATTGGCATTCATAAAATCATACATGTCCCCACATACCTCATTGAGCACTTTTGAAAGCAGAATCACGTCCCATTCTTTATAAAGATACTTCGTCCCCGGTAAATCCGCAACCGCACAGTCCGCAATGTGCGAAATCCAGTCCTTTGCATTTCGAAGCTGATGCATCATGGGACAATGATAATGGATTCCTCCATTCCAATAGATTCCGGATGTCATTGTTAGCAGGTGCCGCACTGTGATCATTCTGTGAAACGGGTCGCGCCCTTCGCGAAACGCAGGAATATATTGATAAACTGGTTCCTCCAGGCTTGGCAGCAATCCTTTATCCAGAGCGATTCCCGTGCAGATGGACATAATACTTTTTGCCACGGACAGAATCTCATTTTTGCTGTTTTCCTGAAAACCATTATAGTAGCAGCCCGCCAGAAGTTCATCGTCTTTGCACAACAGAACACTGTTTACCTGTCGATAATGATGGCTTGTAAGATAGGTATCTATTTTCTCTTTGATATCTGCCCTCATTTCAAATACCTTCCTATAATTGATTTGGGATTTTCCTTTAATTCCGCGGGCGTTCCAGCCGCAATCACATTACCTCCATCGCTGCCGCCGCCCTCCCCCATCTCAATAATGTAGTCACAATTAGAAAGTACATAGGAATCGTGTTCCGTGATAATAATGGAATTTCCCATATCGACGAGCTCATTTAAAAGGTTCATAAGCTGTTCACTGTCATAAAAGGAAAGTCCGGTAGTTGGCTCGTCTAAAATATACAGTGCGCCTTTTCTGTTCTTTCCTTTGGACAATTCTTTTGCGAGTTTGATGCGCTGGCTCTCGCCGCCGGATATTGTCGGTGTCGCCTGTCCTAATTTGATATACCCCATTCCCACACGCTGTAAGATTGTGAGCATGTTTTCAATGGTTTTATCCCTGTCTGCAAAAAAGGATTTTGCCTCGTCTACACTCATCTCCAGCACATCGCGGATATTCTTTCCGTCGACCGTTACTTCCATCGCCTCCTTGATATATCCGCTGCCGCCACACTCATCACAGTCAATGTCAATATAATTGCCAAATCCCACATGATAATGAACAACACCGTCGCCCCTGCACTTGCGGCAGCCGCCTTTACTGTTTACAGAAAACATACCTGCTGTATAGCCAGCCTTCTTTGCCTTGTCGCTCCCTGCAAACAGGCTGCGTATCCTGTCAAAAATACCTGTGTATGTAGCGGGACATGATGTTCTGCTTCGCCCAATTGGCCGCTGGTCTATGATGTAACAGTGTCTGATATGGTTTACCCCTGTCAATGTGACTCCCGTATCAATTGCTTGTTCTGTGTTATCCCCGTCGTCCTCATCCATAACGCATTTCGCTTTTAATTCCTCTTTTAATTTTTGTACTAAGGTATCTGCGATCAGGCTGGATTTGCCGCTGCCTGACACGCCTGCCACACCAGCCATGACACCAAGGGGAATCTTAGCTGTCACATTTTTCAGATTATGCAGTGTCGCGCCGGATATTGTCAGCACTTTCTTGTTGTCAGTTTTCCGATATTCCCGCTTGACCGAAAAGCCCTTCTGATTGGATAAATAGGGAGCTGTTCTTGATTCTGTGCATGTCAGAAATTGATCGTAATTCCCCGCAAAGATTTTAATGCCTCCCTGGGTGCCGGCACCAGGACCCATATCAATAATATAATCTGCCTCGCGGATAAAATTTTCATCGTGTTCTACCACAACAACAGTGTTTCCATTGTCGATCAGTTTTCGGATAATCCGTATCAGGTTTTCTTTCTCAATCTCATGTAATCCGATTGTAGGCTCATCAAACACAAAAATGATGGAGTCCATCTCCGCAATAATATAGCTTGCCAGAAATAACCGCTGTATCTCACCTCCCGAGAGCGACGGAACGGGGCGTGACAGCGAGAGATGGTGCAGTCCCACATCGACCATACAGGACAGCTTTGTTGTAATTTCTTTTAACAGCGGATTTCTCCCATCGCAATCTGTCCTCAAAAAATCAAGCAGATCACTGATATACATATGCTCCAATTCGCTGATGGTTTTTCCGGCAAAGGTTGTGCGAAAAGCTCTTTCACTCAGTCCCGTCCCGCCGCACTTTGCACAGTTTCTCTCCTGCATCATGCCTGTATTTTTCAACAGATACACCAGCCTATTGGAAGTTGACACGGAGCCGTTTGTAAGCATGGTAATCCACGGAATAAATCCGAAAAATTTTGTCTTTCCCCCATCCCCGTATTTCAGCAAATCAAGTTGTTCCTCTGTGAGGTCGGACAATTTGTCTTCCCATAAACGCATGTTATGGGTTCTGCAGAATTCCTCTAGCATGTTTCTAGTTGAGCCTCTTTTGCCCAGTTCACACGCAATCTCATAGATATGCTGGTTTTTATCAGCGAACAATTTGTCGAAATCAATCCATTTTGCCACACCTTTGCCCAGACATTTTACACACATTCCTTTTGGGGAATTTTTCTGGAACATGGTAATGTCCACGGGCTGTCCGTCGTCATATTCTGATGGACATTTTCCATAATTCGCAAACAGCGCCGCGAGCATGGCACTGATTTTGGTCTTGGTTCCGACGGTGCTGCGTGGGTTCGACTGGCGGATAATCCGCTGCTCAACCGCAACGGTTGGTGAAAGCCCCGCCACGCTGTCAAAAGTTGGGACAGAATCCACCATAAACTCCGTACCGGAGAACATCAGGTATCTTCTCTTGCCCTCCTCATACAGTGTATCAAATGCCAGACTGGATTTACCGCTGCCCGACACACCCGTGATGACGGTGAGTTTGTGTTTGGGTATGCTGACATTCACTCCTTTTAAATTGTGGATTCGGGCGTTTTTTATCTCAATATGGGTGTTCATTGTGCGTTTTCCCTTCCATGATCATGCAGTTCTTCCTGCCGATATTCTTTTTTCACTGTTTTTCTTGCTTATGGAACATGTTTCTGCCCCAGCGTTTTATGCGAGTCTGTATCAACTTTTACATAAAACCCCCGATTCCGCTCCCTGCAAATTTCTGCTATAATTGTCTTGCCCGCAGGAATCTGCGCAGATGGGAGCATATCGAGGGTCAAAGCATCCTAGAAAGAATGGGTGCGCATATTATGAGTTCTTCTGGCTTCTGGAAAAGGGTGGTATGAGTCCATATTACCCCAAAATCTTCTCAATTGCAGAGATCTCGTCCTCTGAAAAATCAAGTTTTCTGATACATTCCACATTCTCTGTAATCTGTGCCGGGCGGCTCGCACCAATCAGGACAGTGGTAACCGATTTATTGTGAAGCACCCAGGAAAGTGCCATCTGTGAAAGCTTCTGCCCACGTGATGCTGCAAGTTCGTTCAGGGCGCGGATACGGGAAAGCCGTCCCTCGGTCAGTTCATTCGCGATCCATGTACTTCCTTTTCCAATGCGGGAATCCTCTGGAATGCCATTTAGGTATTTGTCTGTAAGCATACCTTGTGAAAGCGGGGAAAATACTGCAAGCCCTATGCCGTTTTCCATGGCAAATTCGTCAAGTCCGTCCTGTTCAATCCAGCGGTTGAACATGGAGTAGGATGGCTGATTGATAATAAATGGAGTGTGCAGGTCACGGAAATACTGCATAATCTCCGCTGTCTTGCCTTCATTATAGTTTGAAATGCCAACATAGAGTGTCTTTCCCTGACGCACCAGCGTATCAAGTGCCTGTGCGGTTTCCTCGAGAGGGGTATCCGGATCATATACATGATGGTAAAAGATATCAACATAATCCAGCCCCATGCGCTTTAGGCTCTGGTCAAGGGAGGCAATCAAATATTTGCGCGAACCGTTGCGGTCGCCGTAAGGTCCGTCCCACATCTCGTAGCCCGCTTTGGTCGAAATGCAGAGTTCGTCGCGGAACTGGCGCATACCGCGGTCAAGGATGCGTCCAAAATTCTCCTCCGCACTGCCGTTGTATGGGTTGCCATAATTGTTGGCCAAATCAAAGTGTGTAATGCCAAGATCAAAGGCCGTGTGTATCATCTGTTCCATATTGGAAAAATTTCCCTGATGACCGAAATTCTGCCAAAGGCCAAGGGATACAGCGGGAAGTTTTAAGCCGCTTTTACCGCAGCGGTTATAAACCATGCCCTCATAACGTTTTTTGGATGGGGTATACAAAATTTGCACCTCCTTAATCATATTGTTCCAAGTATATCATGGATTGAATGAAAAAGGAATGCCTGCAAGAGAATAAGTCAAAAATTTGCATGATATTTCATTGATATTACAACAAAAATATTGTATAATGGTGGGTGGGAAACTAAATTTTCAGAAAACAGAAGGGATTAAAAGAGAATTATAAAAGAAAAGGGGGAAAAACTTGAAAAAGCAGGGGATATGG
>CAMWUU010000049.1 GCA_947177515.1 uncultured Lachnospiraceae bacterium | reverse complement strand
TTGCGAGGTCGATGAAGCAGGAAGCCCATTGGCTTTAGACAATGGGTAGTTCACCTAGCGGGGGCAATTGTAAAATCGGTTCGGTTTGAATAAGAAATATACAATTTCGCTAATTGCAGACGGGAAAAACATTGGTTATGGGAACTGTCGGGAAGATAAGAATCTTATTAATTTAATTTTGACATAGGAAAGGGGGATATTTATGAAAATAAAGTTGATATGTGCAGGAATGATCTTATTAGCCACCCTATTTATGGTTTCTTGTACAGCAACAGAAAATGGGGATGAGGCAGAATTGGCAATGGGAAAACATGCTTTTATTATGGATAACGGTCTTATTTTTGTTGCGGATGTTCCCAAAGACTGGCGTTTTGCTTTATGGCCGGTTTACGACTATGCATATTATGAGAGTCTTGTGAATGCCGGAACGGAATACAGGGAGGAGAATTGCTTTATTAAGTTTATTGGAGAAGGAAAAGGGGACGGAGAGGATAATTTTTTTGAGATAATTGTGGGGAAAAAGGAAGATTCATTTTATTATGAATTTCCAGTAACGACAGAGCCTTTTGTGTTCCAGGATGGAACAAAAGGCGAGTGGAGTTCGCAGACTGGCAGAGGTTATTTTTTCGGTTGTAGCAGGGGAACAGATATAGCGGATCATTATGAAGCCATTGTACAGGATTTTGATAAAAAGCAAAGTATCCATCTGCTTATGTTACAGGAGGAATATGATGAGAATGAACACAAGATCAGGAGATTTCTGGAAAGTGCATGTTTTCGGGAGAATGATCTGGGGGAAGATAGGGAAACGGATATTTTGGATAGGGATTTGCTAACACTGCATATCCGGGAACGGTATATGAATCTCTCAATACAGATGCCAGAAGGGGTTAAATTTGAGAGGGAGGAATTTTTGGGTGCAGCAAACTGTAAAACATGTTCTTACCATTTTTATCTGGATCAGGAGAAAAAGACAGGAATTACGCTTACAATGGATCAGGGGGGCGAGATCCTAGAACCAACAGGAGATTATAGATACTATGTGAATACAAAGGATTTTGGGGAAACGGTTTATGAATTGTCAAGCAAAAATAATAGTTATTATTTTGTAAACCATAATCTCTGGGTCAGGTTATGGGGGGATGAAAAAAATCAGAAATTGCAGGAATTCAGGAAGCAGATTGTACAGTCCATCCGGTTTGATCAGTAATTAAAAATATTTCTAGGTGACATTCTCCCCCATCGAAAGAGGAGGGGACTTATCGCTACAAAAGTCAAACCGCCATGGTATAATATCATCAGACATTATATCAGCGCCCGTTCGCTTTTGGCCAAAGCAAGGGATAAATTAGGACTTGGAGGAATGGTAGAATTGTTGATAAAAATTGGAAATTTTGACTGTACCGAATGCTGGGATGGTGTGTTATATAAAAAATTATCAGATTACCCCAATATTACCGAATGGGAAATTCAGACAATTATGGATTTTATGGACTACGAAACGGAACATGGAAGAACATGTGAAATTGAAGCAGAAAAAACTATTTTGGGTAAAATCAGGGAATATAAGGCAACCAACAACATAAAACGTATTTCTGTACCTGAAAAAATAACAGAATGTATTGCGTGTCCAAAGTATAAGGGTTGTATGACTGATTTTGTGTGCCATACTTCCCCGGTAGAAAACGCAATAAAAATATTTGATTGTGGCAGTTTGCTTTCGGCTGTTTTGGCAAGGGGAAAATCTGCAAAGGAACTTCGATTGGAAGAAAGAAACGCGGCGAACGACCCGGAAGATTTTTTTGATTATATTATGTTTGCTTGGGGAAACTGCCAGGCAGGTGACCGTTTGGTCATGGAACGCAAACTGGGAAGATTTCCAGATGAAAAGGATTTAAGTATCGGTTTTACACCGGGAATACGATTTTTCTTTCGATATAATGATATAATTTGTCATCCGAATGCAACTTTTGATGGAGTGTTGCCATTAAAAATAAAAAATGAGGTCATATTAAAAGATTGGGTATATGCGATTATTGTTCCAACCATTTATCAAAATCTTATCACTCCACATATTTCAGTGGATTTGAAGGAAAAGGTTTATTTTGTTGAGAATGATTGCAAAGATATATGGGCTTGGTCTGAAAAAGTATATGAATTTGTAAAGAAGATTTAATATGCTAATATTCCATTTATCGAGGAGTCATGTAAGGAAAGAATTAGAAATTGTTAATCTGGCCTATGAAGGCTTGATTATATAAAATGCAGAGATAAAAACGCAACGTGTGTATTGATACATACCAGAGCCGGTAGGTAGCCCGGCCGTCCTGTTTTTTAAGGGTAAGTAACCTTCCCCTCCGGGTTGTCCATTCTTTGCTTATCTCAATTATTTAGGAGGGATTATTATGGATGAGATAGGCAGCAAACTGACGGTGTATTTTGAGGAACCGTTCTGGGTGGGGATTTTTGAAAGGATGGTGGATGGAAATTTATCTGTATCAAAAGTGACATTTGGTGCGGAGCCAAAAGATTATGAGATTTATGAATTCATTCTAAGACAAAGTAACTGTTTGCGATTTAGTCCAACGGTGGCAACTGTTGTAAAGGAAACCATAAGGAATCCTAAAAGAATGCAGCGTGATGTAAAAAAGCAATTAAAGAATACGGGGATTGGAACAAAATCACAACAGGCTTTAAAATTACAGCAGGAGCAGAACAAACGGGAACGTAAAGCAATAAGCCAACAGCAGAAGTTGGTTCACGCTGAGCGTATGTTTCAATTAAAACAACAAAAGAAAAAAGAAAAACATCGGGGCAGATAATGCCCTGTTGTGTTCCCGCATAAGTTTGTATGTTTGTATTAGTGCCTTGGGGGCAGTGTTTGAAATTTCTCTAACTATATCAACAAGTGTTCTGAGGGCATCTGAAAATCAGGACTGCCACGGTAGCCCGAAGGGGAAATTCCCATAATTTTATGGAAGGTACGGTTAAAATAGCTGATATTGTTAAACCCGCATAGGGAAGCAATCTCAGTTATTTTTTTATCTGTCCGGATCAGCATCTCGCAGCTTTTTACAATGCGAAGACGGTTCAGGTATTCAAAAGGAGTGTGACCAGTGCAGCTTTTAAAACTGTGGCTAAAGTAACTCTCGCTCAGTCCTGCCCTTTTCGAAAGTTCCGAAAGCGTAAAGGAATCCGAAAAATTCTCCTGCAAAAAATCCAGGCTTTTCTGGATTTCCCTGCGCAGGGCGTTGTCGGAAACAGAACGGTTCAACCTGGAAAAACAGAGATTATATAATTCCTGCCAGCAAAGAAATAAAGTACCAATTAGGGAAAGTTCATATTGTTCTAGTTTAAGTCCGGGTTCGGGAAGGGAAAAAATGGATGGAAACAGTGCCAAAAGCCGGGAGTTTTCTTTTTTGTCAAGTGTGACAGGATAGATGCAATCGGTACGCCATAGTTTAAGCGGCGCAAAATAGATCTGGCAGTAGGGCGGCAGGTTTTGCTCCAACAGGTCAAGGTCAAATACGAAGGCACGATGGCAGCAGGAAAGTGTTTCATCTGTTTTGTTGGTTGCGGTGTGGATCTGGTTTGGCGGAATAAAGATTCCTTCCCCGGTCTTCAGCAAAAAAGAGCGGTTTTCCACCTGAAATTCCACTGCGCCCTGTTCCAGATAAAAGATTTCCGCTTCCGGGTGGCAATGTAGATAGAGGGCGCAGGGATCCCCCCTGCCAACTACTGTACGGTAAAGGGAAAACGGGCGGGAAGCGGTGCGGTGGACAATATTTTCTATGGGTAATCCGTTATATATCTTTCCGTTTTTTGACATGGGAAAACCTTCTTTCTGATTACTGGATATGATTATTGCATGGGATTATTGTGGGGCTGTAACAAAAGCAGGATAGTATAAGTATATGGCAAAAAGCAGAATAGTGCAAGTATCTTCCGCAATAATGCAAGAATTCCGAAAAGAAAATTGATATAATACTGATAGACATTATACCAGTGCTGATTTGCCATCCGCTTAAAAGAAGGACAATTTCTTTGGCAAATCATATTTCATTCTGTGGGGCAGCCCATGCTTTGCAGGGAACATGTTTGAAGGACATGGGAAATTATTAAAGCGGATTGCCTGGATCTGCTTTGGAAAAACGGAGGTATCAATTGATGGGGATTCTGACACTAAAAAAGGGAAAGATTATTTTTCAAAGGCGGGATGAGCTGACGGTGGTGGAGGCGTATGGAAAGGATTGTATCCGCTGCCGTTCTACAAAAAACAGCAGGCTGTTGGAGGAAAACTGGACTCTTCTTGCGCCAAAGGAGGAATCGGAGGGCGTTGTAGATGGGGATGGCCAATGTGCCACATTGACGAATGGGATGGTATCCGTAAAGGTGGAGGCGGGCAATCCGTGGTACGGGGGCGTGCTCACCTGGTACAGGGATAAAAAACAGATCCTGCATACGAAGTTTGAAGGGGATTACACGGGGCGGAATGTACATACGGAGGGGGATCATTATCAGATTAAGGTAATATTTGATGCAAATCCAGGCGAGCATTTTTATGGGCTAGGACAGGAGCAGGAAGATATTTTTGACCGGAAAGGGAGCACCTGCAATTTACAGCATTATAATACCAAATCAGCGGTGCCCGTGCTGTATTCCTCGCTTGGCTATGGATTTTTCTGGAATAATCCTGCGCCGGGGCGCTGCGAAACGACAAAGAACCATACCATGTGGGTGGCGGACAGTGCTTATCAGGCGGATTATCTGGTTTATGCTGGTAGAACGCCGGCAGAGGTGCTGAAAAAATATTGTGATCTTACGGGATATGCTCCTAGCTTCCCGGAATGGGCGGCGGGATTCTGGCAGAGCAAACTGCGCTATGAGAGCCAGGATGAAGTCCTGGAAACAGCCAGGGAGTATAAGAAGAGGGGTATTCCGCTTGCGGCGATCGTGATCGACTATTTCCACTGGACGGAGCAGGGGGAATGGAAGTTTGACCCGAAATACTGGCCGGATCCGGAGGCGATGTGCAGGGAGTTAAAGGAGATGGGTATTCAGCCTGTTGTATCCATCTGGCCTACCATTAACCCGGCAAGTGAGAATTACCGGGCAATGGATGATGAAAACCTGTTGGTGCGCACGGAGAACGGACAGTACGGAACGTTTGATTTTTATGGGCAGCAGACCTTTATTGATCCTACGAATCCAAAGACGGGTTCTTTTGTGTGGGATAAGGTAAAACAGAATTATTATGATAAGGGAATCCATAATTTCTGGCTGGATGAGGCGGAGCCGGAAGTACATCCGCAGCAGTATTCCAATTTGAAGCTGTATGCCGGGAACGGCGCGCAGACAGCAATGCTCTATCCGTATTATTATAGCAAGATGTTTTATGAGGGGCTTAAAAAAGAGGGGGAGGAAGAGATTATTCTTTTGACCCGCGCCGCATATCCAGGCAGCCAGAAATTCGGTTCGCTTGTTTGGAACGGGGATATTGCTTCCACCTTTGAAGCCCTGCGAATAAGCGTGAAGACAGGGCTTTCCATGGCGATGTGCGGGATTCCGTGGTGGAATAGCGATATTGGCGGCTTCCATTCCGGGGATATAAGGAGTGAGTAGTTTAAGGAACTGATCGTGCGCTGGGCTCAGTTTGGCGTGTTCTGCCCGGTTATGAGGCTCCATGGCTCAAGACTTCGGACACCGGGGCAGGCAGAGAGGCATCCGGGCGTGAAGGAGAGAAGTGGCGGCGATAATGAGATTTGGAGTTTTGGTGAGAAAGTTTATGGGATATTAAAGGAGCTGGTGGAGCTTCGGGAAAGACTGAAACCGTATATATGTAAATATATGGAAATTGCAAAGGAGGAAGGGAAGCCTCTGATGCGTCCAATGTTTTTCGATTATCCAGAGGATACGGTATGCTATGAGCTGGAGGATCAGTATTTCTTTGGGGAGGATATCCTGTTTGCGCCAATTACGGAGCAGGGCTGCACGCAGCGAAGGGTTTATCTGCCAGAGGGACGCTGGCAGGATGTAAACAGCGGGCAAATTTATGGGGGCGGTAAATGGCTCGACTGTACAGCGCCGCTTGAGAAATTTATTGCGTTTGTAAAAGAGGGAAGCCAGGTAGCAAAAATATTTTAAACGGATGGGAAAAGTTTGGATTGCTGGTTACAGGTTTTTGTCCTGGTGCTATTTTATGGGGTAATTGGGTGTCAGGATCAGAACCGAAGAAAGATTCAACTTGCGGTTGAATCAGGTATCAAAATTCCCGTATTTAGTTATTGTTGAAGGGGCTTAGGATAGGTTATGATTAGATCAAACAGATAAGTCCGGATAATACCGGAAACGGTTGATTAGAGTAAGTCGGACAGAATGTGCATCCCCTTTGCTGATACTGGAAGGGGACATACAAGATTAATATCAGGAGGAATTTTAGATGCTTGACAGTATTAAGATTGGAAAATTTATTATGGACAAGCGCAAATCTCTCGGTTTAACCCAGCAACAGTTAGCAGACAGGCTAAACGTTTCTTTTCAGGCAATCTCCAAGTGGGAGAACGGGACGACCTATCCTAATATTGAGATTTTAAAAGATCTGGCGACTTTGCTTGATGTGTCCGTGGATGAGATTCTGTCCGGGAATGAAAAAAATACGGAAGATCTATCGTACAGTAAAGCGGGGGTTGATATCATCTATACTGATACAATCAAGCGGGAAATGGCAAAGCATTTGGAAACCGGCGATAAACGCGTTTTAAACCGTATGGGGGCATTTGCGTCACTCTATGATATTTCCTTTCCTTCTCTTAAGAATCCGGTTCTGGTTTTAAAATCGGAGGAACCCGGATCAAAACAAAAACTTGCCATGGAATATGGCTATACGGAATCCATCTGTCATGATATGATCAACCATCTGGTAAATGATATCGCGGTGATGGGGGCAAAACCGCTGGCGGTACTGGATACTATTGTGTGTGGGAATGCGGAAAAGGATACCATAAAATCTTTGGTAAAAGGAATATCGGAGGCCTGTAAGGAAAATGAATGTTCCCTGGTGGGGGGCGAAACCTCCATTCAGCCACTGGTTGTAGATTTTGGAGTATATGTCCTTACCGCAAGTATTGCCGGCATTGTTGAAAAATCCGAGGTGATCAACGGTTCTGCGATTCGGGAGAGGGATGTTATTTTAGCAGTTGCCTCAAATGGACTGCACACAAACGGATATTCATTAGTCCGACTGCTGATGGATAAGATGCCGCAGATTAAACTGGATAAGATAGATGGGTTAACTTTTATTGAGCAGATTATGAAGCCGCATACGCCATATTACAGGGCGATAAAAGGGTTATTTCCCAAAAATATTATACATGGAATGGCGCATATTACGGGGGGCGGAATTGAGGGGAACCTTTGCAGGATAATTCCGGACGGATTGGGTGCGCGGATTGATTTATCAAAAATAAAAGTGCCGGATATATTTAAATATATCCGCCGGTATGGGAATATCAGCGATGAGGAGATGCTGCGGACATTTAATTGTGGGGCAGGTCTTACGATCGTGGTATCGGAAAGGGATAAGAGTATTGTTATGGAGCATATCAGCCAATTTTATCCATGCTATGAAATTGGAACAATAGAGAGAGGAGAAAATAAAATTGTGTTTGATAAGAGGATGAATTGGTTGTAGTTTCATAAGCTTCATAAAAATGGGCAGACATGAATAAGTTGATTAAGGCGGTTAGATTTTTTGATATTGTGGGAAATTGTTTGCTGCCACAAAAGATTTGTTGATCAGATTTTAGAAATATATTTGAATCAACTGTAGGAATTTATGGGGATTCCCGGGAGCAGGCTGTATTAGAACCTTGTTCCCTGGAATCCCCGTTACTTTTAGCAGTTATAAGTTTAAATAATTGCGTCGTCGTTTGTATAGCCTTCCAGAGAATTTTCTTTTACCTGAATGCAGACAAAACTGATTGCGGTGTCTTTTGCTGCAAAAAACTGCCGTTTTGCCACAGGGGAAATGCGGAGCCAGTCGCCTGCTGTAAGGCTTATGGTTTCCCCGTCAATCACTGCACTGCCCCTTCCGGAAAGGACGGTATAAATTTCCTCGTTATGTTTGTGTGCATGGACGAACGGCACGCACGCCCCGGCAGGGAGATTGTTGATGCTTATTTCCGCCCCCGTTAAAGATAGTTTGTTATGAAGTTCTGTTCTCGCATCCGATGCCACGCTAACTTTGCTAAAATTTGCCATAATTTTCTTTACCTCCGATATGAATAAGATGATGTAACAATGATTGATACATCTATCTTTATACCACTGTTTCGTTGTAATGTCAACAGTTATATCGAATTTTTTGAAAAATTTTCTGATGTTAATATGACTAAGGAAAGGAAAACAAAAACTTAAAGTAAAATATCAGCATATGGTAATCAATTTTTTGGTATCTGCCATAACATCCTTAATGGTTACGGAGTTCATTTCCCGTTCCATTGCTTCCTGGATTTTTTTTAGCCTAATATCCAAAATGGAATGGATGTTTTTTCCTACCGGACAAAGTGGGTTCGGATTTTCGTGAAAATGGAAAAGTTCGCCCTCCTCCACGCACTCCACGGCATTGTACACATCAAGCAATGTAATTTCATCAGAAGGCTTTTCCAGATCCGTTCCCCCGCTGCCCCGTGTTACGTTTACAATACCGGCTTTTTTTAGCTGTTGCAGCAGCCGCCGTATCACAACGGGATTGACATTTACGCTTGACGCGAGAAAATCACTGGTAACTTTATAATCATTTTTAAATGTTTCAATACATATTAGTATATGGACGGCAATGGTAAATCTGCTTGAAATCTGCATAGGATCCTCCGTTACTAGTTATTATTATTTTCTTAAAAGTCTGGAATTTCCCTTCCATGAATGACAGAAGGGTTTCCCGTTGTAAAATGCCCGCAGGTCTTGTCTGCTTTGCGTAGTAATTCCATGATCCCATCTACTGGATGGGGTGGAAGGGTGTTTCCACATTTTTTCGCGTTTTTGTAGTATGACAATTCATTTTATACCTCATTTTAAGAAGATGGGTGTTTTCTTTAATAAATTATAAAGGGGTAAATATACGCTTTGATTTATTATAGCAAAGTTTATCTGAAAGTCAATCTTTACCGTTTAGGAAGTTAAAAAACAAAATAAAATTGAGGGAGTTGACCCAATTTTTATAAAGCTGGCATTGATTTACAATCCTGTTTACGCTATAATAGAAGTGTTGGTAGATTCGTTTTTCCAGAAAGAACAATTTCTAGAAATAAAAGTATAATATAGAGGTCGAAACGAGAAGACCATTGATTTTAGGGAATGGATGGTTTACATGAAAAAAGCAGCGGCTGCATGAATGGAAAGGAGGGGAAATGGGCAGCAAGGGAATTTTATAAAGGGCGGGCAGGGAAGGCTGTTTTGGCAGGTTACACAGGTCACTGCTTAAAGTTTGTTAAGGAGGAATTATTAAAATGATGGAAAGAAGAGAAGAAAAGGGAAATAAATTATTGGAAATCTGTGATGAACTGGGACTTTCCGTTGAAGAAAAAGAAATTGCATTAAAGTTTCTTTCGGGTGAGGCAGGCGAGGGGATACTGTCAAAAATTCAGTTCCGGGATATGACAAAAACCGTGTCGAAAACACTTCAGACCGTTTCACTTGAACTTATGCGAAAGGAAAAGAAGGAGGAACTGAAACGCTGGTTTTTGTTATTGTTTGCTATGGGAGAGGCCTCCTGTTATGATTTGCTTGACAAAACATACATAGGGTATAAAAACCTTGCCGATGTAGACCCATCGAAACGAACGGTGTTATGCGGTATGAGTATTAGCATGTTCTATTATAATTTTAGTTCATATGCGTTTACAGAATTGATTTCGATTGCAGATAAGGATTCGAGGATTATTAAAAAAGCACTGGATTATAAGGGCTTAACAGATAATGGAAGGCTTATCCTGCTCGCTGCGTATTTTTTGCAGAAATATCAGATTGGCAGGAAGGAGCAGGCTGTAAAAAAAGAAGATTCCGACCTGATGCGGCAGTATGAAGCAATCCTTTCGGAGGGACTTTGCCGGTTTTATAATGAGCATATGGAGGAAGATAAGAAAAAGGAACTCCTTAATTCCATCGCATCCGGCGGGGTGCCAGAACAATTTTTAAGTTGTAAGGGAAAAGCGTCTGGGCGGCTGTTGCGGGTGATTGCGGATACTGCGTATTTAAATTATACGCTCTCAGATAAACTGGAAAATATCGTGCGGATCTGTATTGCGGTAAACTGGCGGGAAATATTGGAATCCATACGTTCAATCAGCTATAGATTCCCGCTAGATATCTGCAATGTGGGCGGAGATTTTGACCGGGTTTTTGGAATTGATTCCGCGGATTATATCGGCTGGGCGCTAGTAAAGCGCTGGGATAATATTTTAAAGGTTCAGGTTTCAGACAATCTGGAATGTTATTTGGGCGTAATGGAAAAAGCGGGGATTGACGATGCCAATCGGATGCTTGCGTATATAGAACCGGTAAATCCCACTCTTTACCGAAAGCTTGTGGAAGAGAAAAGAAAAGACTATAAAGAGCGGGTAATTGCGGAACTTACAAAAAAGGATATCCAGGCGGATGGCGATGCGGCAAGACCTTATCTGCGTGGGGATGGCGAACTGGATCGTTTGTATATATGTTTTCTTGGAAATAATGCAAACAATTTTTATAATGGTTCATATGAGTATGTGGTTTTGAGCAATTTTGACCGGAATTTTAAGGATAAAAAGTTTTTCCGCCGCTGTGAAATTTATATGACCTTCCGGCGTGCCTCCCATTTTTTCCGCAGTCTGATTGCGAAGAAAGCGGAGAGTCAGAACCAGGTAGATCCGGAACGGGTCAAGAAATTGTTTATGGATTTGAATGAGGAGGGGCTGCCGATATACTATCAGGTGCAAACAGTTAGTACCATAGCAAACGGGTTATATCACGGAACGGAGAATGATTTTCTTGCGGGGGTTATGGAATATTTTTCTAAATGCTTAAAAGAGAACAGAGAGGATACTGTGGGCGCATTTTCCAATGTGGATGCATATGCGCGCCAGGTCGGGCTTCGCCTGCTAAATCAGAATGCGGACGAATACAAGCAGGAAATTCTGAGATACGCGCAGGATAGTTCAAAAGCCGTGAAGGAAGAACTGTTTGGGATTCTTAGCGCAAAAAAGGCTTGGGAGGAGGATGTTAAGGGGCTGATTGCTTCGAAAAAGGCTGCCGAGCGGGAGTTTGCGATCCGCGTGCTGCTTACCTGGCAGGGGGATGGCACGGATTATAAGGAATTGTTTGCAAAGACGATGGAGAAGGAAAAGAATGCGAAGGTACGGGAGCTTCTGGGAAATGCCCTGGGGATAAGCGATGATTCGGTGCATGGCGGCGTAATGGCAGAAAATGGAAATACTGTGGTTTCGCGCGGGGAGTTGGTGAAGAGCCTGCATAAGGGAAACAGGAAGCGCAGTCTTTCCTGGGCGTATGAAACACCGTTTTCCGAGGTGCATATGATTACGGATGGCAGTGCGCAGGATGGCAGCGGGGCGGCACAGGGCGCTGTAGCAAGCGAGGAGTATTTGCAGGCAATTCTTTTGTGCTACACTTCTGCAGATGGCTGCGGGGTTAGCAAAAATGCGCAGTTCCTGGCGGAAGCGTTGCGCGCGGACGAGTTTGCGAAGTATGTAAACGAACTGTTTGATAAGTGGATGGCGGCGGGGGCGGAGTCGAAAAAGCGCTGGGTTCTGTATGCGGCGGCTATCCATGGCGGAAGTGATATTGTAACAAAGTTGGAGCGCCAGATTAAGGAATGGCCGCAGGAGTCACGCGGCGCGATTGCATGTGAGGCGGTGAAAGCGCTTAGTTTAAGTCCAATGCCGCAGGCACTTTTGATTGTGGATGGGATTGCACGGAAGTTTAAATTCAAGCAGGTACGGGCAGCAGCGGGGACATCGCTTAATTTTGCGGCATCGCAGCTTGGCATTACGAGGGAGGAGTTAGCTGACCGGATTGTGCCGGATCTGGGCTTTGATGAGAAGATGGAGCGGCGCTTTGATTACGGGGAGAGGGCGTTTCTGGTGACAATAACGCCCGAGCTTGAAATTGAGGTGTTTGAAGCGAAGAAAGCGAAGGGAGAAGAGCAGGAAAGTAGAAATAACGGCAGTTCTGCGGATTCTTCCAGACAGAACTGGGTGCGCGGAAAGAAATTAAAGAATCTTCCAGCACCGGGCGCGAAGGATGATGCTGCGATAGCAAAAGCGGCTTACGAGGAATTTAAATTGCTAAAAAAGCAGATGAAGGCAACGGTGACCAGCCAGAGGGCAAGGCTTGAAATGGCGCTTTCCACGGCGAGGGAGTGGAGCATTCCGGCGTGGGAGCAGCTTTTTGTAAAGAACCCGCTGATGCATCAGTTTGCAATCGGGTTAATCTGGGGAATTTATAAGAAGGGGAAGCTGGTGCAAAGTTTCCGCTATATGGAGGACGGCTCATTTAATACAAAGGAGGAAGAGGAATATGAACTTCCTGCGGAAGGGAAAATTGGGTTGGTGCATCCGGTTGAACTGACGGGTGAGGAAAAGAAAGTCTGGGAGCAGCAGCTTGAGGATTACGAGATTGTCCAGCCGTTTGAACAGTTGAAGAGATCGGTTTATACCGTGACAAAAGAGGAGAAAGGGGAAAAGAAACTTACGCGTTTTAATGGGAGGGAAGTGAATGATTTGTCACTTGGCAGCAGGCTTTCCGGACTTGGCTGGTATCGGGGATCGGTGCAGGATGGAGGCGGATTTTATACCTATTACCGTGAAGACGTGGAACTGGGGCTTGGCGTGGAACTGCATTTTTCGGGCAGTTATGTGGGTGGCTCGAACGAAGATGTAACGATTTATGACGTGAGGTTTTACAAGGCGGGGGCGATTAAGCGGGGAAGCTATGTATATGATGAGGTTGAGGAGGATGAAGCATTTTTTATAAGGGATATTCCAGCGAGGTATTTCAGCGAGGTGGTATGGCAGATTACAAAGGCCACGATGTAACAGGAATTAAGATTGCAAGAAATGAAGTTAAGGGGGTATAGAAAGCGGGGAAGTGATATGGCAAGGACAGCGGCGATAGGGATGCAGGATTTTGAAAGTATCATAGCAAATGATTATTTTTATGTCGATAAAACCGGTTTTATCCATGAGTGGTGGGAAAATGGGGACAGTGTGACCCTGATCACCCGTCCAAGACGTTTTGGCAAAACATTAACTATGAATATGCTGGAACGGTTTTTCTCGTTGAAATATAGGGGACGGGGGGAAGTTTTTCGGGGTCTGAAG
>CAMWUU010000048.1 GCA_947177515.1 uncultured Lachnospiraceae bacterium | reverse complement strand
GTAGCGGAAAGCCCGCGTTTTAGGAGGACTGGGAGTCCGGTTTTCCCAGCTTCTTTCAAAAGGTAGAAATTCTGCATGTTACGCGCCCCAATCTGCAGCATGTCCACATATTTAACGGCGGTTTCGATTGCGGCAAGGCTTGTCACCTCGCAGACCACTGAAAGTCCGGTTGCCTCACGTGCCTCTTTCATCAGGCGCAGCCCTTCCTCCTCAAGCCCCTGGAAAGAGTAAGGGGAAGTGCGGGGCTTGTACGCGCCCCCGCGCAGAATTTGCGCGCCGGATTTTTTTATGGCTTCTGCGGTCTGCAAAACCTGTTCGGCACTTTCCACGGCACATGGACCGGACATAATAGTAAACTCGTCCCCGCCGATAGTCGTATTGCCCACCTGGACAATGGTTCGTTCCGGATGGAATTTTTTGTTTGCCAGCTTGTAGCTTTCCGTAACGGAAACAATTCGCTCCACACCGTCCGCGATTTCAAGGTTCTGGTTCATCAGCCTGGTTTTATCACCAATTACGCCGATAATGGTGACTTCCTGCCCATCGGAAAGATGCGGTTCAAGCCCGTTTGTGCGGATGATTCCAAGTACATTTTCAATATTTTCCCTGGAAGCCCCAGGTTTCATTACGATAATCATAAAGTCCTCCAATTTTAAGATTGTATTAAGCAAGTTTTGTAATCTTGTCCCATATCGTATGATATTGTAATGGAAACTTTGCAAAATGTCAATACTATATGGCTTTAAAGCGCAACGGTTTAAAGCGGAAAATATGCTGGGGAAACAGGATAAGGGTACAAAACAGGCGGATTGCGTTGGATTAATTGTAAGTTCCTGAAACTGGGTACTGTTTTATGATGGTATGACAAGACAGAAAAGAAATACGATTTGCAAAAACATTTCAGAAAATTAAAGAAAATTGTTGTAAATGTCATAATAGTTTGGTAAAATAGAGGGCAGGGATGCTTGATTCCGACAGAAAATATAAAGGAGAGGCGCATATGGAAACTTATAAGTATGAAAAGATCAGGAATGTAGCGGTGCTTGGGCACGGCGGGGCAGGAAAGACGACGCTTGTCGAGGCGATGGCATATACGACTGGCATTACGACAAGACAGGGAAAAGTGGAAGATGGCAGTACAATCAGCGATTACGATAAGGAAGAGATCAAGCGGCAGTTTTCAATTAGTACTTCGGTTGTGCCGATTATCTGGGAGGATACGAAAATCAATTTCCTTGATACCCCGGGATATTATGACTTTGTCGGTGAAGTGGAAGAAGCGGTTTCCGCCTGCGACGCTGCCGTAATTGTGGTTTCCGGCAAGAAGGGGGTCGAAGTCGGCACACGTAAAGCATGGGATTTATGTGAAAAATACAAGATACCGCGCATCTTTTTTGTAACCGACATGGATGATGATAACGCAAGTTTCCGCCGCGTGGTGGAGCGCCTGACGGAACTTTACGGGAAACGTATTGCACCGTTCCACTCGCCGATCCGCGAGAGCGAAAAATTTGTTGGGTTTGTTAATGTCGTGAAGATGGCAGGCCGGAAATTTACAAAGCTTTCCGAATATGAGGAATGCCCAATTCCGGATTACTCGATGGAATATGTAACGAAGTATCGCGAGGCACTGATGGATGCAGTGGCGGAAACGAGCGAGGAAATGATGGAGAAGTATTTTGAGGGCGAGGAATTTACCGCGCAGGAGATTTCAACCGCACTGCGTTCTAGCGTGATCGATTGCAGCATTGTGCCGGTAATGATGGGTTCCGGCCTGAATGCGCAGGGTACAAACATGCTTTTGCAGGCGGTGGAAAAATATTTCCCGTCACCAAACAAATGTGTGATCACCGGAATCAACGCAAAGACCGGCGAAACCTTCGCGGCAGATTATGATGCAAACAAGCCGATGACAGCAAGGGTCTTCAAGACGATTGCAGATCCATTTATCGGCAAGTTCTCGTTAGTAAAAATATGCTCTGGCATTTTAAAGTCCGACGATACCATCTACAATGTGGATAAGGAAACGGAAGAAAAACTTTCCAGACTTTACATCCTGCGCGGCAAGGAGCAGATTGAGGTCAAGGAGCTCTATGCGGGTGATATCGGTGTAATTGGCAAACTTTCCAATACAACGACGGGAGATAGTCTTGCGACTAAAGCAAACCCAGTACAGTTTGACCGGCCGAAGATGTCCGTCCCATACGAGTACAAGAGTTACCGTGCAAAGAACAAGGGGGATGAGGATAAGGTTTCCCAGGCACTCCAAAGATTGATGGAAGAAGATCTGACCCTGCGTGTGGAAAGCGACAAGGAGAACCACCAGTCGCTGCTGTACGGCATCGGCGAGCAGCATCTTGAAATTGCGGCAAGCAAGCTCGCGCAGCGTTTTAAGGTGGAGATTGAGTTAGTGAAGCCGCGTGTGGCTTACCGTGAAACCATCCGCAAGAAATCGACGGCGGAATACAAATATAAAAAGCAGTCCGGCGGGCATGGCCAGTACGGGCATGTTATCATTGATTTTGAACCACTTGAGGATATGGAGAAATCCTATGAGTTTGCGGAGAGTGTATTTGGCGGGGCGGTTCCGCGCAATTTCTTCCCTGCGGTGGAAAAAGGGATTGCGGACAGTGTGGAGGCAGGACCTTTGGCTGGTTATCCGGTTGTCGGCATTAAGGCAACGCTTACGGGCGGTTCCTACCACGATGTGGACTCTTCGGAGATGGCGTTTAAGACGGCAACCATACAGGCATTTAAACAGGGTGTGATGAGTGCCACCCCGATCCTGCTTGAGCCGATTGCCACAATTAAGGTCACTGCGCCGGAGCGTTTTACAGGCGATATTATGGGCGATTTGAACAAGCGCCGCGGCAGGGTGCTTGGCATGAACCCGCTGCACAACCGTCAGCAGGAGATTATGGCGGAGATCCCGATGTCAGCCCTGTGCGGTTACTCAACGGATCTGCGCTCGATGACCGTTGGCATTGGTACATATTCCTATGAATTTGCGCGCTATGAGCCGGCACCATCGGATGTGCAGGCGAAGGTGTGTGAAGAGAATGGGAAAGCATAATACCGGGGCAAAAGGAAACTGCCCAGATCATGGAGGGATTTATTAATGGAAAAACAAAATCTAAGTGCACAAGAGGCATTGGAAAAGCTTAAACAGGGCAACAAAAAATATTTGGAGGTTTCGGCAAATCCGGGGGATATTTCTCCAAAACTGAGAAAGGCAACCTGTGAGAACGGACAAAACCCTTATGCGGTTATTATAACCTGTTCCGATTCGCGTGTTATCCCGGAAAGTATTTTTACAGCCGGGATCGGGGAATTATTTGTAATCCGTGTGGCGGGGAATGTTATGGATCACCATCAGATCGGGAGTGTTGAGTATGGGGCAGAGCATCTAGGCTGCAAGCTGGTGGTGGTTTTGGGGCATGACCATTGTGGTGCGGTGGGTGCTGCCATCCACGATGAACCTTCCGGTTTTGTCAAGTATATAACGGATGAGATCCGCAAAGCCATCGGCGATGAGAAGGATGATTTCCGTGCATCCTGCCTGAATGTAAAACAGAGTGTTTCTGTATTGAAGGAAAGCCTTGGATGGAAGGATGATGGCGATGTAAAGGTGGTTGGTGCCATTTACCATATTGAGGATGGCGCGGTGGAATTTCTCTGATTATGAGATCCGTGGTGTCTGATCCCATGATTGGCGGAAAAAATTAATAATGATTCCTGAAATGCCATGAAAAACAGCTTTGATCCGGCATACAGGTGATGACGGGACGGCAGTACTGCATCTTTAAAGGGCGGTGACTGCCGTCTTCTGATTGGGAGTCCTTTTTAGAGGGAGGTATAATATGTTTATTTATGACAAGGAAAAGGAACTGGAAAAAATCGAGGCATGTATTGCAGCGGGGGAGTATAAGGATACATGGGATTCCTTAGCGCGGCATAAAACGCCGCAATGGTTTCTGGACGCGAAATTCGGGATTTTTATCCACTGGGGGATTTACAGCGTCCCGGCGTTTGGGAGTGAGTGGTATTCCCGCAATATGTACATTCAGGGCAGTCCAGAGTTTGAGCATCATGTAAAGACCTACGGGCAGCATAAGGATTTTGGTTACAAGGATTTCATCCCTATGTTCCAGGCAGGAAATTTTGATGCAAAAAAATGGATTTCCCTTTTCAAGCGTGCCGGCGCGAAATATATTGTGCCGGTGGCGGAGCACCATGATGGATTCCAGATGTATGACAGCGCACTGTCAAAATGGAATGCGGCCAATATGGGACCATGCCGCAATGTACTTGGGGAACTTGCTGAGGAGGCGAAAAAAGAAGAACTGGTAATGGGGGCTTCAACGCACCGCATAGAACACTGGTTTTTTATGGGGCATGGGAAAGAATTTGAAAGCGATATTACGGACGCGCAAGAACCGGGTGATTTTTACTGGCCTGCCATGCCGGAGCGAAACCATCATGATCTGTTCAGCGAGCCTGCACCAACAAAAGAGTTCCTGGAAGATTGGATGATTAGGACCTGTGAGTTGATTGACCGCTACCGGATTAAGGAACTGTATTTTGATTGGTGGATTCAGCATGCAAGTGCCAAGCCGTATCTGAAAAAGATTGCTGCTTATTACTATAACCGGGCGCTTTCATGGGGGGAGGAGGTCATGATTGCCTATAAGCACGATGCTTTTATGTTTGGGACAGCGGTCGTGGATATCGAGCGCGGGCAGTTTGCGCAGGTTAAGCCGTTTGCATGGCAGACGGACACAGCGATTGCAAAAAATTCATGGTGCTATACGGAGCATAATGATTTTAAGAAGGCAAAGGATATCCTCTGTGACCTTGTGGATATTGTCAGCAAAAACGGCTGTCTGCTGCTCAATGTCGGACCAAAGGCGGATGGAACCATCTCAGAGCAGGATACAGCGGTTCTTACAGAGATCGGGGAATGGCTTGCAGTCAATGGCGAGGCGATTTATGGAGCGCGGACCTGGCGGATTGCAGCGGAAGGACCTACGGTTGTAAAGGAGGGACAGTTTACCGATGGGAAGGATAAGGTATTTACAAGTGAGGATTTCCGGTTTACGGTAAAGGGTGGGAATTTATATGTGACCTGCCTGAACTATCCGGCGGATGGGAAGATATTGATTAAAGCCCTTGGGGAACAGGATGCATCACATCTGCCGAAATTCCACGGGATTATTGATGCGGTAAGTATGCTTGGGTTTGATGAGGTACCGAAGTGGGAACAAACGGAAGAAGGGCTGGCGATCCAGACAAAGCATGTAGTGTCAGAGAAGCCGGTGGTGGTGAAGGTAAGGTTGAGGTAGGGGGAAAGCATTACAATATGAAGGGAGAATGACAATGCAAACAATAGAACTCTGCAAGGAGGAACTAACAGAAGGAACAGTCCTTTTAGAATCTTCCCAGAATGAGTATATATTCCAGTTTTCGAAGGAGGGGACGGGATTCGGGCTTCCATGGCTAATAAACTGTACCGAGCATCTGCTGACATTTAATGTAACCGTGTTGGAAGAGCACAGTCTATCCCTGAATCTGCTGGTATATGTCCATGATGAGAAGGAACCTGCCTTTACAGTCCGTTTCGGTCTGCTTCCAATGGTGGAAACTACTGTCTGCATCGATTTGGATTGGATGGATGCGAAGGAGCTGTTTCCGGAAGCGGTGTCAGGGGGATTGAAAATAGTCTGTCATGGCAGGCGTGTGTGCAGGGAAGAGATTTCTAAGATTATCTTATCTTCCATGCCGGTGTTCCATAATGTAAAACTGAGATTCCGTAATATCACCCTGACAGACCAGTATCCTGAAAACCCACTCCTGCCGGATATAAAACTGGTGGATTGCTTTGGACAGAGTAAATGGAAGGATTGGGATGGAAAGACAAAGAATATTGAAGAATTAAGAAAAGTGCTTCTGGAGCAGAAGGGGGAAGGGGATCCTGGCTACCCTTTTGAGGAGTGGTCAGCTTATGGCGGCTGGAAAAAGAAAAAATTAAGGGAGGGAAGCGGTTATTTTTCTAAGTATAAGGAAAATGGGCGGTGGTGGCTGACAGATCCGCTAGGATATGCGTTTTTCAGTATGGGACCGGACTGTGTGGGACTTGGCAGCGAGTGCAGGATCGATGGGATGGAGCAGTGGCTGGACTGGCTTGCGGATACCAAAGATGTGGTCTATCAGGATATGTTTTTTGAGCCAGGGCATCAAAGGTTCGCACACCGCAAACCGCGTATGTTTTCCTTTTTTAAAGCAAATCTATACAGGGCATTTGGGGAAACATGGTATGAGGACTGGAAACAGATGATGTCTTGCCAGCTTAAAAAACATGGAATGAACACGCTGGGGAACTGGAGCGACGGGAAATTGCTGGGGAAGATAGATATTCCCTATGTAACATCGCTGCCTGAATTTCCGGCTACAACGCAGACGATTTTCCGTGATTTTCCCGATGTATTCAGTGAGGAATACCGTTTTCAGGCAGAGCGATGTGCCCAGGCATTAAAGGAACGCAAATACGATCCCCTGATGATTGGATATTTTCTGCGCAATGAGCCTGCATGGGCGTTTGTTGACCATCTGGTTCTTGCGGACGAAGTATTATATAATCCGGCAAGAACCGTCTGCAAGGAGCGGCTGGTTGCATTTTTACAGGAGCGCTATCAAAGGATTGAAGCGTTGAATAGTGCATGGAACTGTTCTTTTGAGAGTTTTGACAGTCTGTATCAGCCGCAGGAACGTGTTTCAAAGTGGTCGGAGGCTTCTGGGAATGATATGAGGGAATTTTCTGTGCAGATGCTAAGGGCTTATATTGAGATTCCAGTGCAGGAATGTCGGAAGGTGGATCCGAATCATATGATACTGGGGATGCGGTGGGCATGGATTTCTGCTCCGGATCTGGTGAGCGGCTGGGAGAATTTTGATGTGTTTTCGATTAATTGTTATGCCGTGGATCCGACTGAGAAGATACAGAATATCGTGGATCTGGGTGTTGATCTTCCCATTATGATCGGGGAATTTCATTTTGGCGCACTGGATGCCGGGCTGCCTGCGACTGGTCTAAAAGGCGTGGAAAGCCAGAAGGATCGTGGTATTGCTTACCGCTATTACTGCGAGAGTGTGGCCGCGCATAAAAACGGGGTAGGCTGCCATTATTTCCAGTGTTATGACCAGTTCACGCTGGGGCGTTTTGATGGGGAGAATTACAATATCGGTCTGTTTGATATTTGTTCGCGCGTTTATCCACAGATGATGGATCAGATTAAGGTGTGCGGCAGCAGGATCTATGATGTGGCGGATGGCAGAACTGCACGTTCTGCAGAAAAAGCGAAAATGATTCCTATGATTGCGTATTAATATGTTAATACTTTTGGTTATTGATATAATGGACGGCTATCTGGGGAGTATTACCCGGGGTCAGTGAGGAAGAATGTTAGAAGGAGAAAAAATATGGCATATTTGTTTGTGCATTTTAGGGAGAAGACATCACCGGATGGGGAGCAGGTATATTTTGGAATCAGTAAGGATGGTTTTACATGGGAGGAGGTAAATCATGGACAGCCTGTACTTTGGGCTTATTACGGGGATAAGGGTGTCCGGGACTTTACGATTACAAGATGTGGGAAGACGGGAAAATATTATATATTTGCTACTGACCTGAGTTTGTCATACGGCATGAGGAACCAGTACCATCATTCCTGGGATGAGATCGCAAGGAACGGCAGTAAGTATCTGGCTGTATGGGAATCAACAGACCTGGTAACGTGGACGGAGCAGAGGCTAATAAAAATTGGCAATGAAGATTTTGGCTGTCTGTGGGCACCGGATATTATTTATGACAGGAAAAAAGGGGATTATGTACTTCACTGGTCATCTTCACACCGTTATAATAATTATGGTTACAAATCAATCTACTACAGCAGGACAAAGGATTTTGAAACATTTACAACACCGGAAGAATTGTACCAAAAGGAGGACTCCGGTGTCATTGATTCCGCGATGTATGAGGATAATGGCAGGTATTATCTCTTTGTGAAAAGCGAAAGTAATCCCGCCAGAATTATTCTTCTGGAATCAGAAAATGTAACGGGACCATTTAAGCGTATAGAAGCATTTGACCAGAGTATGTCAACGGTTGAGTCCGGGCAGTATGAAGCGCCGACCGCGGTGAAGCTGGAAAACGGGAAGTGGTGCCTTTTTCTGGATTACTATGGTGTACCAGGAGAAGGGCAGGGATATGTGCCTTTTGTATCGGACAGTCTGGCCTCGGGGAAGTTTGTGCGCTCGGATAGGAGTTTTCATTTTCCGTATGGGTATAAGCATGGTACGATTGTGAAAATCAGTGAGGAGGAGTATGAGAGGGTGCGGGATGGGTATCGGTAAGGGGGAGGTAGGCAGCGCTTTTTTTCAGGAATCAAAGATAAAGCTGTCAAATCTCCATTGTATTTTTATGGATATTGTATTATAATAGCAATAAAAAAGTAATGAAGGTGTACGGATTTTTTTATAGTTTTGGGATTGATATATCAACCACAATATGCATTTCTTGATTGTGTATTGTGGTTGATATGCAGGGATTCCGTTTTTTGGGCTTTGGCACAATTAGTGAATTCTATTTTTGATTTGATATTAAGTGTGTTTAGGTATGATGGATTGGTTTATCAGAGAGAAGAAGATGATGGAGATCGGGGAAATTTGCAATTAGTTATAGAATAGTCGATGTGTGGTGGAAAATAAATATTTTTACTTCTGATCACATAAAAATATAAGTAACTAAAAAGTTTACGGAAGTTGAAGTTTGAAATTTAAAATAAGCCAGGAGGCTAAATATGGCAATAGGAACTACTAATATTGGATTTGAAGAAAAGTTATGGCAGGCGGCGGATAAATTACGTTCTAACATGGATGCAGCAGAATATAAGCATGTAGTTTTGGGGCTGATATTTCTGAAATATGTATCGGATTCTTTTGAAGAAAAGTATCAGGTTCTTTTGGGAGAAGGCTATGGTGATGAAGAAGATAGAGATGAATATTTAGCAGAAAATATTTTTTGGGTTCCAAAGGAAGCAAGATGGTCAGAAATTCAAAAGCATGCCACCAATGCTGATATAGGCAGTGTAATTGACCATGCAATGGAAATGATAGAAAATGAAAATAATTCATTGAAGGGTGTTTTGACAAAGAATTATTCAAGAGCAGAACTTGATAAAACGCGTTTGGGTGAATTGGTAACTTTGTTCACCAATATAGAAGTTGGTTCAACAGCAGCACAGGAAAGAGATGTTTTGGGGCGTGTATACGAATATTTTTTGAGTAAGTTTGCAAGTGCGGAAGGCAAATTAGGGGGAGAATTTTATACGCCGTCTTGTATTGTAAGAACTTTAGTTGAAATGATTGAACCATTTGAAGGACAGATTTTTGATCCAGCATGTGGAAGTGGCGGTATGTTTTGTCAGTCAGCCCGATTTGTAAGGGAACATCAGGGAAATGTGAGGGATATTTCTATTTTTGGTCAGGAAAGCAATCCGACAACATGGAAACTGGCAAAAATGAATCTGGCCATCCGTCAGTTAGAGGCAAACCTTGGAAGACATAATGCAGATTCATTCCATGATGATCAACATAAAACTTTAAAAGCAAATTATATTTTGGCTAATCCGCCATTTAATGTATCAGATTGGGGAGGGGAAAAGTTACGAGAAGATATTCGATGGAAATATGGGGTTCCGCCAGTTGGTAATGCTAATTTTGCATGGTTGCAACACATGATTCATCATTTAAGTCCAGCAGGAGGAGTATGTGGAACTGTCTTGGCGAATGGTTCTCTAAGTTCGAATACGTCCAATGAAGGGATTATTAGAAAAAATATGGTAATAGGTGATGTTGTGGAATGTATTGTAGCAATGCCAAGCCAGTTATTTTATTCTACAGGGATTCCAGTATCACTTTGGATTATGAGAAGAGGAAAGACAGAACAATCAAAGAATAAAGTTCTTTTTATTGATGCAAGAAAACTAGGACATATGATTGATCGGAAAGTTAGGGAATTATCGGAGGAAGATATCAGGAAGATAGCAGATACATATCAGAATTGGAGAAAGGGAAAAGGGTATGAGGATATTCAAGGGTTCTGTAAAGAAGCATCATTAGAGGAAATAGAAAGGCAAGATTATACTTTGACTCCGGGGAGGTATGTGGGGATTGAGCAGGAAGAAGAGGATGGAGAATTGTTTGAGGAAAAGATGATACGATTAACATCAGAACTTTCAGGAATGTTTAAGAAGTCACATGAATTGGAAGAGGAGATCAGAAAGAAATTGGGGGCAATTGGGTATGAAATATAAATTGTTGGATATATGTGAATATGTTAGAGAGAAAGTAGATATTACATTACTTGATATTAACAGCTATATTTCAACAGAGAATATGATGCCAAATAAAGCAGGAATTACTGTTGCTTCTTCACTTCCAACAATAAAGCAGGTACAAGCATTCAAAAAAGGGGATATTTTAGTTTCGAATATAAGACCATATTTTAAGAAAATTTGGTTTGCAGCTTTTGAAGGTGGATGTTCAAATGATGTGCTGGTTTTTCGAGCCAAAGAAGGTGTGAATTCGCATTTTCTTTATTATGTTTTATCCGAGGATGCTTTTTTTGAGTATGCAATGGCAACATCAAAGGGGACTAAAATGCCGCGTGGTGATAAGAAGGCTATTATGGAATATGGAGTGCCAGAATTTGTTTATAAAGACCAAGTAAAGATTGAGGGTATATTAAAAGGAATTGATAAGAAAATAGAATTGAATAAGAGGATAAATGATAATTTACTTCAGCAAGCACAGAGCATTTTCTCGCAAGAGTTCCTTTTACTCGACCGTCTCCCGGATGGGTGGCAGAAAAGTTCTCTGCTTGGTATAGCTGATTACCTCAATGGTCTTGCTATGCAGAAGTATCGACCGAAATATGAAGAGCAGGGTCTCCCGGTTTTGAAAATCAAGGAGCTTCGTCAGGGCTCCTGCGATTCAAACAGCGAATTATGTTCACCCTCCATCAAGCCAGAATACATTGTCCATGATGGCGATGTAATATTCTCCTGGTCGGGTAGTCTCCTTGTTGACCTTTGGTGCGGAGGAACTTGTGGCCTGAATCAGCACTTGTTTAAGGTTACATCCTCTATCTATGATAAATGGTTTTATTACGCATGGACAAGCCATCATCTACAAAAGTTCGCTGCCATCGCTACGGATATGGCTACAACAATGGGACATATCAAACGTGAAGAACTGGCAAAAGCAGAGGTATTGATTCCTTCGCAATCTGACTATGATCGTATTGGTGGCCTGCTTGCTCCTTTGTACGACCTTGTTATAGCAAATCGTATAGAGAACCGTAAACTCGCATCCCTGCGTGATGAACTTCTTCCTCAGCTTATGTCGGGACAGCTTGATGTTTCGGAGGTGCCGCTATGAGCGAAACCAAACTGAGAGTTCCCTTTAATGCTCCGCTCAATGAGTTGGACACCAGATCACAGACCTACAGCTGCCGCCAAAGCAATCCCGATATTTGCGGAAGCAATGGGCTTGCAGGTGTTTGCGCTTTCGCAAGCAAAGACGGAATTTGCCGAAAACCATCTCGCGCATGGAAAAAGCAGTACCAGAAGCTCAAAGGTTAAGCCACTAAATTATCATTTATCAACTGTTCCATAATCCCTGTGAGTGGCAGGAATTAAATATGGAGACTGCCACTCTGTAGCCTTTCTCTAATTTAAAAAGAAGGAGAAAAGACTATGAAAGAAGAATTGATGAACAAAATTATTCAGGGGATGCTGCTACTTTTAGACAACTCACAAATGGGACATTTATTGGAAGTACTGAACTGTGCGTTATTTGGGTATGAAATCCAAAAGACAGTTGGCAAAAAAGATGAAGATATTGAACAAGAGAATATTAAAATACTTGATGCTTTTATTGCTGCTAAAAATATTGAAGGCTGCTCTGAAAAATCACTAAAATACTATCAAGCAACAATAGAAGCAATGCTTGTAGCCATTGGAAAAGGTTTTTTGCATATAACGACAGAGGATTTGAGAGAATACCTGACAAATTACCAAGAAAAAAAGAAATCAAGTAAAGTGACGATTGATAACATTCGTAGAATCCTATCGAGTTTCTTTACATGGTTGGAGGATGAGGACTATATATTAAAAAGTCCTGTCAGACGGATACATAAAGTTAAAGTGGCAGCTGTGGTAAAAGAGACATATTCTGATGAGGAACTGGAAGTTATGAAGGATGCTTGCGATAATTCGAGAGATTTAGCTTTGATTGATATGCTTGCATCGACAGGGATGCGTGTTGGGGAATTGGTTCTCTTAAATCGGGAGGATATAAATTTTGAAGAACGAGAGTGCGTAGTATTTGGTAAAGGCAGTAAAGAGCGTATTGTTTACTTTGATGCTGGAACAAAGATACATTTGCAGGAATACCTCGATAGCCGGACAGATGATAACGAGGCATTGTTTGTTTCGCTAAAGGCACCTTATGATAGGTTGCAAATTGGTGGTATTGAGGTCAGACTTAGAAATCTGGGCGAAAAGCTGGATTTATCCAAAGTACATCCTCATAAATTTAGGCGTACCCTTGCGACAACGGCCATTGATAAAGGAATGCCGATAGAACAGTTACAACGGTTACTTGGACATCAGCGAATTGATACTACGTTACAGTATGCTATGGTCAAGCAGAGCAATATAAAATTGGCTCATAGAAAATATATAGGATAGGAAGGCGATGTAATGGGAACTTGGAGAGTGTGTACCATAGCAGATATTGGTACAGTTGTTGGAGGCGCAACACCATCAACGAAAAAAGCAGAGAATTATGATAGGGGCACAATTGCGTGGATTACGCCCAAGGATTTAGCAAGTTTTTCTGGTAGATTCATTTCTTGTGGAGAGAGAAATATAACTGAGATTGGATTAAAAAGTTGTTCAACTCAGATAATGCCAGAACATACTATTCTGTTCTCTTCCCGTGCGCCAATAGGCTATATTGCTATTGCTTCAAATGAAGTTTGCACGAATCAGGGGTTTAAAAGCGTGATTCCGAATGAAAATACAGACTACATGTTTCTGTACTATCTTCTAAAATATAATAAGGAAAATATTGAGAGTTTAGGAAGTGGTACAACTTTTAAAGAAATTTCAGGTTCTACCATGCGAGGAATCCAAGTTAGAGTTCCAGAATCTCTGGATGAACAGAGAGCTATTGCAAGTGTTCTATCTGCTATGGACGATAAAATAGAAAAAAATACGAAGATAAATGATAATTTAGCGGCTTAGAGGTTGAAGTCGGAGACATCCAGTTCGCCGGACATAAGTTTAGGTAGCAAACTATCCCTAATAGCAGTTAAGGATTTGTTTTCTTTAACATTTTCAATTATTAGTCTAAACAAAGGAGTAATC
>CAMWUU010000047.1 GCA_947177515.1 uncultured Lachnospiraceae bacterium | reverse complement strand
GCAAAAAGAGAGATCAATTTTTATTTTTTTCATCACACTAACAATTTTTTCAGTATTACTAGTAATTAATATTGTATTTAAATCACTTATTATATTTTGGGCGAATTGTATACTTTCCCCGCTCTGTTCAGCTAATTCGTCCAAATCAAAAACTACCGATAACATTTTATCTATCTCCTTATAATCAAAATAGTTATTGATCAGGGCATGTCTAAAAACTATTTTTTCCTTAATCCAACAGTGTGGGCTGGTTATCAAATTTGTTTTACAATCTGAATCGTCTTCACACTGAATTCAATTATCGTAACTTCTGCTACGCCTTCTTCCGCTGTTACAAATCTCCAGCAAATTTTACGTGCATAGTTAATAGGAAAAAGCCTTCTGACATGCTCCAATACCAGAACAAACAATCAGAACAATTTCTCTGTAAAATTCTGATAATTGTCCAATCAATATTTAGTATGTAGTATTATCAAGATAGTTGGCTGCATTTGCCTATACATAATGTAGACAAGTAAGGCTAACCATCAAAATATTTTATAATACAGTCACATTTATCCAGAATGTACTTTATCCGTCAAGATTACCTTTGTTTCTTTTAAATATAAACGTCGCAGGATTGGTTAAAAATTGAATTTTGATCCAACTTTAATTACCAACTGTATTATATATTTTTGAAAGTTCGCGAATGATTTTTATTGCTTTTACATCATCAGCAGTAACTGCCGGAAATTCTTTATTTGAATTTCCCGATTTTACATTTTTCCCTTTTTTAACTTTCTTTGAAAAAAATCCAACTGTTCCTCCAACCTTTTTAACTATTTCTATAACCGTTTCTATAAACGATTTATCCCTTATTTTGTCACTTTTATGCCTTTCCACTTGATCCTTATTTCTTTCTAAACCACTTTGACCTTCATATATTGTTTTTGACCTACGATCATAACGCTTTCCCCCCTTCCTATTGCTATTTGCATCCCTTATATTATCATGTTCTGAGGATCTGCTCTTCTGTGCTATTTCAAGCATTTGATCAACATATTTTCCAGTGACAACCACCTTCTCTTTAATACTTACCGCATTTGAAAGATCAATATTAAGCACTGGGAACTTGTTTACAAGTTCCCCCATAGCAAGATGAACATTATCAATATGCATAAGTTTAGTAATATTATAAATCAGTATCTCATTTGTCCTGTGTGCGTTTTCACTTTCTAAAGAAACCCGAAATTCATCTTTTTTAAAAACAATCACCGAAGCAAGTGACAATAAAAGATTGTTTGCCCGCATCCTCACTGTATCGAAATAAATCGGAGAAAAAAAATTCATCGGTTAGCCTCCTCTGTATCAATACATTTTAAAATCGAATCCCATATCAATGTAAAATCTCTGGAACAATTATCAAGCTCCATGATAAATTTCTTTTGCTGATTATGAATTTCAATATTCTTACGATGCTTTTCTGTATCATCAACCAGACTGGAAAAGTTCTCTACTGAACCTCTTAGTATACTCAAAAACTTTGAAAAATCCGTCCAAATTTCCTTCATTGATTCCTTGAAAATATCAGCAAGCCGTTCATTCTTGTCAAGAAGAATATCATAAACAGAAACATACTTTCCATCCCTATCTATAACCTTATCCAAAGTGTCTTCTATATCCGCTTTCAACTTACGAAATTCTTTCCTATAATCTTCATATTTCATCTTCTCAAACTTATAGTGTTTATGCTGGAATTTGAAACTCCTTAAATTGCGCCAAAATTGTGAAAATCCACCTAATTTTTCTCCGACAAATAACCGCCTTATATCCCTATCATCAATATTAACATGAATATTAGTAAAATCAAGGGAACCCACAGTATACTCTGGCAAATCAAATTCAAAATCAGGGATTTCAGGAATCGCTAATGAAATATTCAATTTGTTAAGCTTTTCACTGCATTCTTCCGACGCTAATTGTATTATTGACATTCGCTTCTTTATTAAACAAGTAATCTCGTTTCCTAATCTTTCAATTCCACCCCTGTTTTCTTTGTCATTCTCCCTTAGTGCTGTTTCGACAAAACTTTTAACATAACCCTCTATTGTCTTGGATGAATATACTTTCTCCATTATTGCATTTATTTCTAATTCTTCGATCACTCCCTCCCTAACATATTTATCCAAATAACTATTAATAGACTTAAAAGTATTATATTCTATAAAATCAAATATTCTGTTATAAACATCCATTTGCTTTTTATATCTATCCAAAATAATTGATCTCATCCCTTTTTCCAGTTCATTAAAGTCAACGCTTTCCTCCTTTCCCATATAATGCCGAATACTAACAAATTCACTATTTATGGGTAACACCTCAGACTTATAGATCTTTTCGTGAAGTATATTTTTTACGAAATTATAATATTTCTCAATAATCTCTTTTACTTCTTTAATTTGCTCTTCATCATGGGCAATTAATTTATCGATATTTTCGATGTGATCACAGATTGCTTTGAGTGCTTTTTGGTGTAAGTCAATAGTAACAGTAATATTATTGACAATTTCATCCCTTGCCTTTGATTGACAAATGTATGCTGCATAATTAAGCAAATCTGGCATACCACTATATCTCTTCAAATCATCAGAAGTTATCTTATCTTTCCCGATTAGCAGCTCATAATTATCTATAATATGTTTAAGTTTTGTCATTTCCCCCTGAATCACACCTTTTGATTGATTCCTTATCAGGCTTCTGATATTATCTACAAGATTCGATGACCTTGCAAAATCTTCACAATGTTTTTCGCAGTCTATGGTATTATAATATTGTAGTGCAGAAGTTGCAAAAATAATACAATCTTTGTACATATCATCAATATTAATAAGCTTTGTCCGAATAAGATCCACTGCATACACAGTCGATTTTACCGAATTCGCATCATCAAAACGCAAATCCATTTTATTAACCGCAAATATCAGGGAAGCAAATTTTTGGTTTTGATTAAACTGATTTTTAACATCTTTCAAGAAATGGACTTCGTCTTCTGTTAAAAACTTTGTATAATCGATTGCAAAAACAGCAACATCACATATTGCCATTGCTTTGTATGCCGCCTCTCCATGATCTGCGCCCGCAAGACCTGGACCAGGAGTATCATACACTGTAAATGTATCAAAATTATTTCCATCTGTAACATACTCAATTTCCATATCTGGAATACAAAGAGCATTCTGTGTGTCATCCTGCGCTTTTTTAAATTCCTTACCAATTATGTCATAAATCTCCTTAGCTGTCAAATAATTGGTTCTTTTCCCATTATATGTAAGATGATATTCCGCATCTGGGCTTTTCCTATAGATGCAGTTATTCGGTGTCGCAAGGGTCAAACTTGTTGGTGCAATTTCTCCTTTTATCATACTATTAACAATTACACTTTTGCCCGTTTTTTTAATTGCAGCAACCGCTATGCTCATTTCAACACTTTTTGCTCTTTCTACTTTTTCTTTAATTGTTGAACAATTTTGACGAGCCTTGGATACAATATCCAAAAAGGTTTGCTTTTCTTCTGATAAAATATGCGAGTTTTCCCATTGATTCCACAGATTATCAATGTTTGTAATCGCCGTGTCAATCGAAACCGCAATTTCATCGATATTTGCCATAAAACGCTTCGTTTTCTGCATATCTTTGGCTTCCCTGCGCAGCATGATATTCACAGAAGTCAGTGGATAACCAATATATACCAACTGTTGTGCTACCTCCGCCAGAGTACCGCGGTCATTATCCTCTACTATAATGCTGCTAGGTACACCGTTCAGTTTTTCTAGCAGTTCAGTTATAGAAGATATTTTTTTCTCGAATGCTGAATTGCCCCGAATAAAAGTAAGTTTCAGATTTCGTCTTTCGTAGCAGATTTTGAGTTCAAACATAATCTCATCGTCAATTCCATTTTCCTTTAAAGCATCAATATAGGCATACAGTTTAAATTCAGAAGCGGTAAGAACATATACCATTTCTTTTTTACCAGAATTAAAGATATTGCGGATTCTCTCTGCATCGCTTTTTACATTCTTTCCATCAAGTTTTATAAATTCCATGTTTAAAATCCTCCAATCAATCCATTACCATACCATTTATGGTATTTTTTATTTTTTCGATTTCCTCCCAGCATTTTACATTTCTGTTATGCTCGAGTTTTTGGTTTTCAATCTCACCAAATTTTTCGGAACGAATATATCTGGTGTTTCGTACCAAAAATTTATCAAATTTCTCTGAAGCAATATATTTTTTCACATTTTCAATAATAATATATTCCTTGGCAATATACGGTGTTTCCAAGGATAATGCCCTGATAAAGCAATGCAACAAAGAATCCCTCAATACTTCAATGTCGTCCCTAAGATTTTGAATGATATCAGCATAAGTTCTGTCAGAGTTAAAACTTGCATTGTAAACTCCAATAAATTTCTCTTTGTCAATAATATCAGCATTGTGTATACAAGGCCTGTCTTTAAAGGAGCTTAGCTTCTCACGCAACTCATTTTTTAAGTCTGCGTTACAGTTAACAGGATTATTTAAACTATCCATCTGAATAACATGGTCTACTATACTTGCAGTTGTTTCCTCCGCTTTGCTTACATCTGCCCGCACCAATTTCGAAACAAGGCTAACAACTTCTTTCGATAATTCCTTCAAATTCAGATGGGAAAGAATATAGTTTTTGGCATTTTCTTCCGCAATGTCCAAGTTTTTGGATATTAAATTATGGCTTAGCAGTTGATAACAAAATCCATTGTTTGCAAGTGGCTTTGCAGCAATTTCCCTAATATCAGATTTTGCCGTAGGCTCTATCCTGTTATCATAAAAAACCGACATACTGAAATAGGAATCTATGCTTTCATAAAATCTGTTGTAGCGGTCGGCAGAATAGGGCTGTCCAATCAGTATCTCGTAAATATCACGGGAGTAACGTTCAATCAAACTCTGGTAATGATTCGACGATAATCCAAAATCAATCTCTTCTTTTAACTCCTCCATAAGTTCTTGTTTTATCCTGTCATAGACTTTCGAGTCTTCGTTAAGTCCCAATGCATTCATAATAATAGCAAGAATATGTGCTTTGCTTTCTCCATGAACATTGGAAACTATAGCATTGGCTTTTGTAAAAAAATCTTTTTCATACATTTCAGAAAAAATCTTATCCCGCAGTTTATTCTCAATTTTACTAATACTGATATTTTCCCGTTCATTAGCTACAATAATGTTCAGTTCCTTTTTTCCCTCGTCCATTTTCTCATCAATAAAATCCGCATAATAATCGAAATTTACATTTTCCTCAATGTAATGAGCAAGAGCGTTTGACAGGGGTTTGTTACTAAGAACTTCAATCTTATGCGCATCCCGGTAATGATTTAACTCCTTTATGGCTTTACTTGTAAACTCGCGCAGCAAACGAATTACTTCTTCCGCATTAATATTTTCAAATAAATCCGATTCATTTGGATTTATTTGATCAAGAAGATGATTAAGTAATTTGTTGAGTTCATTTTGATACCTGTTAATCCTCCCCTTAAGTACATTAAAACGCTCGCTGGCGTTATAGGTTTCCAACGCCCTTCTTAACGCGATAATCCCAAATCCATTTTGTTCCAGGGCATTCTCCTTAATTTTAGAATATTCACTTGAAAGGGCATTAAAACGTTCCAACATAGCTCTTCGATAATCCGTGCTGTCCCCAGGTTCAAGTTTACCAATACTTTGCAGATGTGCATTGGATGAACCAAAGAAGAAACGCGAATGATCAGATAATATTTTATACTTTTCTCCCCACTCATAAAATATTTGTCCGATATTGTGCTCCAATTTATTTGACCGATCTGCTTTGTTTTCAAACACAAATAATTTTTGGTGTAAAGCAGTCCCGTCATTATCAGAGTCCTTAAATATTTTTAAAAGATCAGCAGTAATACTTGGGGTATCTGCATTGGCGATCAAAATAATGGCATCCGCACGAAACATCTTGTTTCTTGTCTGAATACGGTGCATTTCTGTTGGTGAATTAAAACCAGGAACATCATAAATTTTCACGTTGGGCATTTTGTCCAAAAGCGAAGAACTGATTCTAACTTCTTTCACTGCCATTGCCCTGCAAGGCTTTACAATAAATTCCTTAAACTCATTTGAATTTAATCTCTCACCTTCAAAACTAATTGGTTTGTGTCCAAGATATTGATTCAGTTCCTGTTTATACTTTAAAATATCTTGTAATTCCTGATTAATTGATGAATCATAAAGCCTTTTCTTTTCTTCATCAACACCCTCATACAGTTCTTCATATTTTGATTTTGTCATATAGGATAAGGTATATGTCCCAGGATCTTTTATACCAAGTTTTTTGAGTTTGTCCTGAAAATCCTTTTCAAACTCCTTCTCCGTATAAAATTCAACAGTTCCTTTCTCCGCATTGCTGAAATCGATACAGGTGGAGGTATAAGTGCAACGCTGTTCATCCGTTGGCAACAGTGCATTTTCAATTAAGGCGTTGCAAAAAGAACTCTTACCAGCTTTTTCCAAACCTACAACTGCAATTTCGAACTCGTTTTTTTCAAGCTTTGCGAGAACAACTTCAGCTTCACTTAACTTTTCTAATAACCCTGTCCTGACTTCTTCTGTAATAAGAGAATAACCTTTCAAATCCAAGATACTTTTGATGGCATCTCTTTGAATGTACAATTTTTCAATTAACTCTTTCTTTTCATTTTCGTAATTCATTAAGTTTCCCTCTGAATCGTGGCCTTCGCCACTCCTTTCATTAATTAATCAAACATAACGACTGCAATTCACAGTTTTATTAAAACCTTATTCATTTGTCTTTTCCTTCTGCTCTTTCATTCTTCACCCCTTTTTCCTCAAATCTTCGATTCCATATTTTTATCCCCTTTGCATTTTCCTTACTTCCTCCGTTCGATAGTTAAAAAACTATACATATCCAAAATAATACATGTTTTGTCACCTCCTATCCTTTTATTACATTTTTCGCAGAGTGGCATACTCTATGTCCTCTGGTTCTCCCATCCTTCTCCTATCGAGATTTCATCCCTGAACCGACGGTTTTCTTGACGGCTTATAATCCCATAAGCCCTGCCATCTGATCCAGCTTATCCATATACTTCCTCTTCTGTTCCATTGTTGGATGAACATAGCGGTTTAATGTAATATTAATATTCGCATGACCCAATATCTCACTCAGACTTTTTACATCAAAACCAAGTTCCACGCATCTTGTTGCAAAGGTGTGCCGCAAAGCATGGAAATTGGCATCTTTAATTCCACAGGATTTCAATACTGCTTTAAAACGGTTCTGCATTGTCCTCGGTTCTGTAAATTTTGTTGGACTTCCCGTAAGAAAAAAAGTATCCGGTGGTTGGCGTATGACACTCAACTCATCTATAAGGACTTTCGGCAGTGGAATTAAACGCCGGGAACAATCACTTTTAGGGTCAGAAATCAAAATCTTAGTCTTTGTTCCTTCCCTCCCTAAAATACCAAGACGCTGCATTGTCCTGTGCACATATAATGTTTTATCGGGAATAGAAATATCTCCCCAGCAAAGAGCACATAATTCTCCAACGCGGATCCCAGTAAAAAGACAGAGCATAATGCCAAGGTTACTAGGGCACATATGATCTTTCAAATAACCACACAATACCCGGAACTCCGATTCCTGAAAAACACGCAGCGGCTTCGGATGTCGGTGAAAACTTCGCGGAAAGGAGATTTCATTCACCTTTATGCCATTTTCCTGCGCATAATTTAAAATACTTTTTAATAGTGACAGATTGTCCGAAACTGTTTTTGCAGAAAGACCCGTTTTCTTCCTTCCTCCAAAAGTCGTTAACCATTCTGTATAATGACAAACCATATTCCGATCGATGCTGTCAAGTGTGATATTACCAAATTTTGGTAATATATAACCATTTAGCATATTTTGATATTTGACCAACGTGGACTCTTTAAAATTTCCCTGTGATCTGCCAAGCCATTCCTGCGCAATTTGCGAAAAACAAGGGGCGTTTCTGCTTTTTCCCCTGAATGAAAGGGTATGTTGCACTTCCTGCCCTGCTTTAAGCTTGATCAAACGTTGCTTCACATCCTGATAGCTTCTTCCATAGATATAACCATATTGCGTTTTCTCCTGACTGTGTCCCTTGATATAGCGTCCTTCCCATCTGCCATCTTTTCTCTTGTAAATATTTTCACCTGTTCGTGCCATAAACTTCACCTCCACTTCTGACTATAATATTGACGGCGAAAAAATTCCATAATTCGGGATATATTTTTTATTTTCCCCTTTTTTTAATTATTTTATGGATTTTCTTGACAAATCATGGTATAAACTGTATAATCATTCTTAAAGTTCATATGTTATATGCACTTTGCTTCTTTCATAGAGTATGCCACTCTGCGAATCTTTTCCTTCTCCATTATAAGTTTTGGCAATGACATACGTCTGTCACTTTCAAAAAACTTAAATTATTCTCTAAGTTTTTTTACCTTCTTTTTCTTATAGCAAATAAAAAAACTGTAAAACGATACAGTTTCTCACACTGCATCATTTTACAGTTATTTTTTGATTCTTAATGCTGCCCGATTATTCCTCCCCTTCAATCCCCACCGCGAAATCCATTGCCAGCAACGCCACCTTATCTTTCTCAGAAAGCTTCTCCAGATTGCCAAGACTCCTCATATCCCAAGTTTCTCCATCCAGATTGTCAGCGGCATAGAAAAACTGGAAAACATCTTTGTCGCGGAACTGTGCCAGCGCCGCTACAGCGGAACATTCCATATCGACACAGATGCAGCCTGCCTCCTTCCGCTTCGCTACTTTCGCCCTTGTTTCGCGGTACACACCATCCGTCGTCCAGGTTTTACCCACGGTATAACTGCATCCGATATGGTCAAGCATTTCCTTAAATGCCCCAATATATTTTGCATTCACTACAATCTCTTCCGATGGCGGCGCGTAGTGGAAACTCGTCCCCTCATCACGAATGGCAGCGTCCGGGATAATAATAGAACAATCCGCAATCGCCGCGTCTAACACGCCGCAGGTTCCGAACATCACAACCCTTTCCACCCCCATCGCATAGATATCTTCCAGCACTGCGATACAGGCTGGCGCACCCACATCGGACATAAAAAGCGCCAGATCCACACCCTTGTAGGTTGTCTTGTAAACAGGGATTTCCATATTGGCAACCATTGTTTCTGCAATTTTCTCTCCGCCAAAGTTCTTAAGCATCCTCTGAAAGGTATTTCCAGAAAAACAGGTAACCGCTGTTTTTGGCATTCCTTCCACCAGTGTTATAAGATTGTCCGGGTTGACGACTGCCCGTTTATTTTCATCAAACTCCTCTAATATCATATTTTTCTCCTTATTTTCAGTTCCGCAGAAATCCCTCCCAGTGCCCATATCCCTCCCAGTGCCCATCCCCCCTACTATGCAGTTTCGATCCAGTACCTCTTTATCCTTTCCCCGTCCACTTCGACGGTTTTCTCATAAACTCCTCTATTTGCCAAGATCACCCGCTCACTGGCGATATTGGTTTCCGAACAAGTCACCATAACCTTTTTCAGTCCACGCGCCCGACAATTTATCAGGTTTTGCCGCAACATTTCCTTTGCGTAACCCCTGCCGCGCTCGCAAGGGCGCACGGTATAACCCATATGCCCGCCCCAAAGCCCTAGAATCGGATGGTTGATATGGTGGCGCAAATCAATAATCCCGACAATGCGCCCATCACCCCCGCGCACCGCGACATATGATGTGGAAGGAACCCTGCCCTTTGGCACAGTTTCTCCATCTTCCTGCTCCCTAAGGATATCCAGCCACTCTTCCATAGTAGCAGCCTGTCTTAATTCCCCACATCCCGCAAAAGCATCCCCACCGCGATCTGATGCCAAAATTTCGGATTTAAATAGCATGATTTGCTCTGTATCCTGCACACCTGGCTTGCGCAACCAAATTCTGGAATTATTTTCCATATTTTCCGGATACACCATATCCACCCCCTTGTAGAATAAGTTTATAGCCAAGTAACACGGCTATAGGCTTTTAATTTTGTTCTTAAAGATAACATACTACAGCAAAAAATACAAGAAGAACTTTGTCTATTTAAAATATCTCTTTTCTTCACAATACACAAAAATTCTGGAATTTATCCACCATTTTTTTATAGATTCCGCCTACCCTGTCCACATCATTCCCATGCAGATATTCATGCCAGAACACAAAAGAAGTAACTATGTCCGCAGCGTCCATATGCTGGCAGATTTCCTCCAGATCAAGAATTTTTCCGGAAAGCTGCTTTACCTTACGCGTGTAAAAGCTGATTACCTCTTTTTCATCTGGATATATTCCATCCGCATTCAGCCTGCTAAAAAAGAAGCTTAAATCGCCGGATGCCGCTCCTACACAAACTCCCTGCCAGTCACAAATCAGGATATTTCCCTGCTTATCAAAAAGCAGGTTATCCCAGTGGAAATCACCGTGGTTCAGCACAGCTTCTTCTTCTGCGTGCCACTCGATGATGCGATTGATTTTTTCTGCAAGCTGTTTTAGAGGAGTTTGCGAAAAAATACCTGGATGTTCGTCAAGCACACTGCACCAGCCCGCAAGAGAGGCAGAAATTTGTTCCTGTGATAGTAAATTTGCCTGTCTGTGGTGATTCCTTTGCTTTTGCGTTTCTGTTCCCTTCCAACTTTGTTTTTGCTGCCATCCTTCTTGCTCCTGATCCAAAAATGCAGGAATACAGGTGGTATGCACCGCGGCAAGCACCTCCATAATCTTTTTTAATAACATGGTATCAAGTTCGTTCCGAAGGATTGTCCTGTAACACTTCATCAAAACTGCCAGTTCCTCATCTGTATAATAAATATCAAGGATTTCCGGCAGATAACTTAGACGATATCCGCTTTTCCTGCTGTTTGTATATTCATACCAGATCGCTTCCTTTTGGTAAGTATCATACTGTCCCACATTTTCAAGTTCCGCCCTGCATACACATTTCAGCACATATTCCCCTGCAATATCATACACTTTTGCCCCGCTGATTCCACCTGCAAGCAGTATTGGCGTATTATTTTTTAAATATTGTTTTGCATCCTGAATCGTCATTTCAACTCTCCTTTTTATCCCACAAAGATCCTGCTATCTTAGATCCTGTTATCTTCTACAATAATCCAAACAAATCGGCAAGCCATTCCACGGACAGACGGATATAGTTATAATCCCTGTCCCATGCTTGTTTTGCCCAAATCGTATCATCACACCAGGACGCACCATGATTCCCTTTTGGGAAAATATGACTTTCAAAAGGCACACCATATTTGACAAGCTGTTCTGAATAATACAGGATATTTTCCACATTTGCCAGTCTGTCCTCAAATGTTCCGTACAAAAAGGTCGGAGGTGTATATTCGCTGACTTGCGCATCACAGGAAGCCATATACAGTTTTTTCGCATCATCATTTACATGACTCCTTAAAAAATCCCTGCAATGGCCAAGGCGCGTTGTAAGGATTGCATAACAGAGAATTGCGGCGTTTGGGTGGTATAGCAGCGAAGGACAAGAATCGTTTCGCTTTGTCGATCCGGCATCCACTGGTTGCTCTTCTATCATACATACCGAATTTGCAGCATGGTTCGACACGGATATATCCATGGTACATTCCTGTATAACGGCACCTCTTTTAGTGTCCAATTCCCCATCCTCCCCCGCATACTGCCAAAGCGTACTTACACTCGCACATAAATGCCCGCCTGCCGAAAACCCGCAGATTGCGATTCCATCTTCAAGAATTCCCCATTCTTCTGCATTTTCCCGGAGCAGGCGGATTGCGAGGAGCAGATCTTTTTGCGGTTCCGGAAAATAATGTGGTTTTACACTGTAATAAAGCACCGCCGCATGAAAACCCGCAGCATTGTACTGCATTGCTATCCGATCCCCGTCCGTATCCGTACACAACGCCGTATAACCGCCGCCTGGCGCAATCAGCACAAGCGGCCGCCTTTTCTTAACCTTATCCAGCAAATACAACTGCATTGTTGGCATATATCCATGTTCCGTCGGCTGCCTTCGCACATTAACCTGAAAATATCTCATAAAAAACCACCTTTCTGAAAAGTTTTACGGTATGAATCCATCATAGCACTTTCCAAAAAGGTGGTGTACAAATGCAAGGTTTTCTTTTTTTATTTCCAAAATCCCCCATCTTTATTATTCTTTCTAACCAGAAATTTATTTTTCACTAATTTCTATATTTTCCCATACCAATATAATCTCTCACAGCAAGAATTACCCACTTCTTAACGTAATGGGGATATATCATTTTATTCTTATAGTTCCAATATACACATCTCATCAAACAATCCACAGAGTTCTTCCGCTTTTTTTCTTGTATGCAGAAGCGTTTCCAGATAACGGTCTGCCCGGTAAATCAATGTTTGGCTCTCCCCCGGATTTGTCAGCATAACAACCCCCGCCCCCGTGCCTTTGGCATCAAATGCCGCAAAAAAACTTCTGACCGCCATCATACTATAGCCATTGTCTAACAAAAGCCGTATCACATACATACGCTCCATGGCATTTTGTGAATAATAGCGTTTCTGGTAAAGTTTCGCCTGATCAAGCAATCCGTTGCGCTCCCAGTTGCGGATGGACTCCGGCGTAACGCCAATCAGCGCCGCCGCCTGCTTTTTTGAATATCCATCTTCTCTCGATGGATTCTCTTTATAAGAACTGCATTCCTTTTCTTCCGACCCGCCATTTGGACACAAGTTATATTTTTTCTCTTTTGGCTCGCTGACTTTGGTCTGCCCCATCCTCTTTCGCACCGTTTTAATTGCCCTTTTCGTCCCCGCAATATCCTCTTTTACCGCCCGCAGATAATCTGCTGCTGCTTTTTGGTACTTCCCTAGATCCCATTCCCGCGCAGAGGAAATCAAACTCATACTGATTTTGCGCAATCGCTTATTCACAAAACCTCCAAATACCAGACTGCATATACGGACTTGGTAGATATGTTTTTCTTCAAACGCGCGGTAGCCGTTCGGCAGACGTTTTACTGGGGAAAGAAAACCACATCTCTCATAAAAACGGATGGTTCCTGCCTTAACATTTGTAAGTTTAGAAAGCTCCCCGACCCTATATTCTGTTTTTATATTCCCCAATCCCTTCTTCCCCTTTTTATCCTCTTATTACCTTATATTATTTTAAGTGCAAAATTTTTCATTATTTCCCCTGTATTACAGTTTACTTCTACGTATTGTCATTCAAATATTTTTACAACATTCCCTTCCGTCCGTCCACTGCCACGAAATATAAAGTCTTCGTTCAATATGGCAGGATTTATAATTTATTGCATAATTGCCTTATTTTATCACACAGACCCCGGAACAATGGCTGATTTTTATAAATTCAAGCGCTGGGAAATCTCCTGCAAGGTCTTTTGCAACAATGTAAAATTCCTCATCATCCCACTCGTCCCCGCTTTTCTGCATACAGGCATCCTGCTCCTGCATGGTAGCAAAGGCAACGTCGCCAATAAGAATTTCGCCGCCGTCTGCAAGATGGTTTTGCAGTTCTCTTAAAAATTTAATTTTTTCTTCGTCAGTCAGATGATGGATTGCATAAGTGCTGACAATATAATCAAATTTCAGTTCCTTTAACG
>CAMWUU010000046.1 GCA_947177515.1 uncultured Lachnospiraceae bacterium | reverse complement strand
AAATCCAGATCCAAGGACACTGTCCTCATTTATAGTATCTGCTGCATTTTTTTTCAATAGGAAAAGAAGGTATTTAGAAACTTTATCACTTCTGTTAATCCGTGTGAAAATCCCAAATTTTAAAAATTTAACAAGATATTTCTTGAAATATCCGCAGGGAAACGATATACTATAGAAAGCGTGTCTTTTCCCATTAGGAATTTTTGGCCGCTGTTTTGTAAAATCCAGCATTTTATAAGGGTGTTGCCCTGTATTTTCTTTTTTGCAGGAAGAGCATGAAAATTCCTTAAAAGCCGGGATGGCGCGCAGAAATATATTCTAGGAAGGATTTCTTTCCATGTATAAGCTGATTTGTAAAGATGGGAGCGCAAAGCGCGGGGAGTTTGCGACAGTGCACGGCGTGATACAGACACCAGTTTTCATGAATGTCGGGACGGTCGGGGCGATCAAGGGAGCCGTTTCCACAATGGATCTTAAGGAGATTGGTACGCAGGTTGAGTTGTCAAATACCTACCATCTCCATGTTAGGCCGGGCGATGAAGTAGTAAAAAAGCTGGGGGGGCTTCACCGGTTCATGGTATGGGACAGGCCGATCTTAACGGATTCTGGCGGGTTCCAGGTATTTTCGCTCGCGGGACTTAGAAAGATAAAGGAGGAGGGCGTATATTTTAATTCCCATGTGGATGGGCGAAAGATTTTTATGGGACCGGAGGAAAGTATGCGCATCCAGTCAAACTTGGCCTCCACCATTGCGATGGCATTTGACGAATGTGCGCCGCATCCCTGCACAAGGGAATATATGGAAAATTCTGTCGCCCGCACCACACGCTGGCTTGCCCGCTGTAAAGCGGAGATGGCGCGATTAAATGACCTTGAGGATACAATCAATAAGCGGCAGATGTTGTTTGGGATCAACCAGGGCGGCACATTTGAGGACATCCGTATTGAGCATGCAAAGCGCATTTCGGAATTTGATCTTGACGGATATGCGCTCGGCGGTCTTGCAGTCGGGGAGTCGCATGAGGAAATGTACCACATTATTGAAAAGACGGTTCCCTATTTGCCTTTGGATAAGCCGGTCTATCTGATGGGTGTGGGTACACCGGCAAATATTCTTGAGGCGGTGGAGCGCGGTGTGGATTTCTTTGACTGTGTGTATCCGGCCAGAAATGGAAGGCATGGACATGCCTATACGAACCATGGCAAGATGAATCTGATGAATGCGAAATACGAACTGGATTCTGAGCCGATTGAACCAGGCTGCAACTGTCCAGCCTGCCGCCACTACAGCAGGGCGTACATCCGTCATCTGCTCAAGGCGAAGGAGATGCTGGGATTGAGATTGCTTGTAACACACAACCTTTATTTTTACAATAAGATGATGGAGGAGATACGGCAGGCAATAAAGCAGGGTGAATATGCGCAGTACAAAAAGAAAAAACTCGCAGGATTTGCAGAAGGTGGGGAGGCATAATTATTCTGCCACGAAAATAGTAAGGTCACAGACGACCAGAACGGAGGATTTATGAATTTATTATTTTTAACGGACGGTGCGGCAGCAGCCGGGGATGCCAATGCGGCGGCAGCTCCGGGAATGTCGATTGTATCCATGGTAATCTACCTTGTAATTATCGGCGGGGTATTTTATTTTCTGCTGATCCGCCCGCAGAAGAAGCAGCAAAAACAGATGGACGCACTGGTTAGTTCCCTAGAGATTGGTGACAGCGTGCTGACAACGGCGGGGTTTTATGGCGTGGTGATCGATGTGATGGAGGAAGTGATTGTCGTGGAGTTCGGCAATAACAAAAACTGCCGTATCCCGATGAAGAAGACTGCGGTGGTTGAAGTGGAAAAGCCGGAGGGCGCTGTTCCTGCAGAAACGAAGGAAGCAAAAGAAACGAAAGAGAAGAAATAGAGAAAACCGGATTTGTATCATATAGTTGGAAAAATAAGGAAATCCCATATGGCGGGCGGCTGCGCTTCTGTATGGGATTTTTTGGTTAAAAACTGGCGATAAAAACATATAAAATCCGTTAGAAACATTTACAAATCATAAAAGTATGTTATAATAAAGAAAAAGAGAATAAGGGAGGTTTTTATGGGTTTAAAAGCAGAGGATGTATTTCGGCCGGGTGCATTTCCGGAGTATACCTATATCTCAAGGAAATCTACATTTTCTGATTTATCATATGAATTCCGGTTAAGCCAGGCGATCCGGGTATCCGGTTTTTTAACTTCCCTGGTAGGACCTTCTAAAATGGGAAAGACAATCCTGTGTGAAAAAGTAATTGGGTTTGAGAGGATCATAGAGATTTCGGGCGCTGATTTTAACGGGGATACTGATTTTTGGAAACTCGTTGCGGTAAGAACAGGTCTTTCTTATGAAGGGCAGGTGCTTTCTGGGAGGACGATCAGGGATACCTGTGATAAATTTGAAACAAAAGAAAATTATCTGTTGACAAAGGATAAAATAATTGAGTATTACAGGGAACATGATCTGGTTCTGGTAATTGATGATTTTCATTACGCGCCTGAGGCAAAAAGACTGTTAGTTGCACAGCAGTTAAAAGACGCGATCCGCAGGGGATTTAAGGCAATTGTTGTTTCACTGCCACACAGGGCAGATGAAGCAATTCGACAGAATGCTGATTTGTCTGGAAGATTAAGTCTGATCAATATAGAACCATGGGAAGTAGAGGATTTAAAAGAAATTGCAAAGCTTGGCTTTGGAAAACTTGATATTGCAATTGAGGATGCCATTGCAGAAAGAATCGCGATAGAAAGTTTATCTTCACCACAGTTGATGCAATATATTTGTTTGAATATATGTACATTGATCGAAATGAATAACCCGGAATATCGCAGTGTGCAGCCGGAGATATTAAAGACAGCTTATCACTATACGACAGCAAATTTTGAATATGGGGATGTGGTTGCCCTGCTGAGAAAGGGTCCGAATACTAGGGGGAAAAACAGGAACCTGTTCAGGGCGGGGGACGGGAAGTATTATGATCTGTATGAATTGCTGGTTAAATCACTTGTAGAAAATCCACCATTGATGAAGCTGGATTTTGAGATTATAAAGAAACGTTTAGATGAGATTGTGGAAGATGGGAGTAAAAAGCCGGAACAGCGGGCAATCAGGGAAAGCCTTAATAAGCTTCAGGAATTGCTTGATGAGCGGGAGGACATTTTTAAAGTGATAGACTGGAAGGAGGGAACGCTTTATATTGTGGATCCGTTGTTTTTATTTTATTTAAGATGGGGAGAAATAGAGAATCGATATGTTTAAGAGCGGGCATGGTACAATTCAAATGATAGCTGAACAGTTGCAGATATCAGAGGATAAATATGCGTTTTCTCAGGCAGTGAAGGATTTGAGGGAACTTTTGATACAAGTGGGAGTGAATAAGGAGTCCTTACTTAAATTGGAACAGCGGGCATATTATCCTGTAAATAATTATTCGGATAGGGATACAAAAGAAAAAATGCAACAGGCAAAAGAAAGAGTGCTTGCATATGTGGATGAATTGATGGATGGGGAGCGTGGAGGAACACAGATGTTAGAAGGGATTCTAAAGAATTTCTACTTCTTTCTGGAGGCGCTTTTGGAGCGTGAGCCTCACAAAAAGAGCGGGATACAGAAGGTACAGTTGGAAAATTTAAAAATAACAAATGAGTATGATATACAGCATTTATTATATGCTTATTTAAAGCCACTCTATCCTGCAGTGCGGGCGGAGGTATCGGAGGATACAGGATATCATTTGGTGCGGGTAGATATTGCCATTAGTGCAGATTGTGTTATAGAAGTGAAATGTACCAGAAGGGGAATGAAAGTAAATAAACTGCTTGAGGAAATAGAAGCGGATATGGTACACTACCATGCAAAGGAAATATATTTTTTTATTTATGATAAAGAGAAAATGATAGAAAATCCCATTGCATTTCAGGACTCCATAAAGGGGAAGATACAGGGCAAAGAGATACATACAATTATTCATCAGCCCAAAATATTATAGGGGTTAGTATCTCCTAACCCCTTGCTTTCTCCAATTCCCACAGCATCTCTTCCGGAATTCTTAGATTTCCCCTTCCAACCCCGATCTCAATATCCGGCTTGTTTGCGCCGTGAAAATCTGAGCCGCCTGTCATAAGCAGATCAAACTGTGAGGCGAGTTTTCGAACAAACGCTTCGTCGGTTCCGGTATTTTTGGAATAGATTGTTTCTATCCCCATCAGTCCTTCACCCTTTAATTTATTTACCAGTTCCCGCACCCCGTTTGCATCGAGATGGTAGAGAAGCGGGTGAGCAAGCACCGGGATGCCGCCCGATGCGCGGATTAGGCGGATGGCTGTATCCGGCATCATATATTCCCGGCGCACATAGTAGGGTGTGTTGCTGTTTAGATATCTAGAAAATGCTTCCTCCCATGTCTTTACATAACCCTTTGCGAGCAGATGGCGCGCGAAATGGGCGCGGGTAATCACCGTGTCGGCGGTATCAAAGAGCAGGTCTTTTACATGGATGTCAAGCCCTGCATCCTGCAGGTTTTTCACCATTTTTTCATTGCGTTTGTCGCGCGCGTAAAGCGCGCCGTCTAAAGCTTTTAACAGTGCTGTGTTTTTGGTGTCGACAAACAGGCCGAGAATATGGATATCGCGGTTTTTGTAGTCGGCGGAAATTTCCACGCCCGGGATAATGCGCAGTGGAATACCCCCTGCCGTTAGGTCTTCTGCGGCGGCACATGCTTCGGCAATGCCCGCTACAGAGTCGTGGTCGGTCAGGGCGATGGCGCTAAGCCCCTGCTTTGCGGCGTGCGCCGCAACCTCTGCCGGGCTTAGGGTGCCATCGGATTTGTTGGAATGTACATGCAGGTCGATATAGCCCATAAAAGCCTCCTTATCCCATGCATACATGCTTCTTGCCTATCATATATTTCAATGGGATCTGTTACAAAATCCTATTTTCAGGAACATGACAAGTATAGCACATGGGAATGAAAAGGGGAAGGGGATTGGAAAACAAATTTCAATCTGCAAGTTTGTGTCTGCGCGGCATCCGCAAACTTGTCCGCGCAAAAGCCGTGCAGAAATGAGGAAAAAATGGAAAAGAATTTAACCGGCGGTCTGCACGCAATGCATTTTGTAAAAGCATTTATCATGTCGGCGCTTATTACGGCAATGCTTTTATTTTTGTGCGCGTTCCTGATGCTTAAGACCGGGATGGAGGAAAAAACGCTGGGGATTGTACTAGCGGCGGTGGACGCGCTCGGGGTATTTGTCGGTGGACTTTACCTGGGAAAAAAGTCGGGGAAACAAAAATTTTTATGGGGACTGATTTTCGGAGTTTTGTATTTTCTTGTTTATCTGCTGATTTCTTTCTTAATCAGTGGCATGAGCCTTACCATACCCGGGGTGGTCAAATCTTTTGCCATAATGGCAGCGGGTGGGATGGTTGGCGGGATGGTAAGTTAATCCCAGAAAATTTCGGGCAAAGCCCCGGTACATAGAATATAAGGTAAATGTAAGAAGGGAGGCACATAAACCGGCCTCCCTTCTTTGATTAAGTTAATACGGAAAACAAATTTTCTTAATAATTTTTTGTCTATTTGTCCAATGTCTGTACTTCCACCGCCGCCGCCGGGGAAGTTGTAGGCACTGGTGTTACGGTCGGTGTAAGTTCCGTCCCGTCCGCAGCATTTTCTTCTGCCCCGTCCTCCAATTCGATGTCTGGTCCGACATCCACTGTGGAGTCAAAGAGCTGATCATATGTATCCTGGTCTACCACGCTGACTTTGCAGAAATCATATTTCCCGTTTTCAATCATTGCAAACACATAGGTATCGCCCTCCGCCTTTGCGGTAATCTTGCCGGTACATGTCACCGTTGCAATCTCCGTGTCGGAGGAATAAAACTTTACGGACTCGGTTGTATTGTACGGAAGCACGATTGTCTTTAAAGTCGTGCGTTTCCCTACCGCTAATACAATCTCGGACTTTGTCCATTTCACGCTGATTGCAGGAGGTCCAACCGTGACCTCACATGCTAGGGAAGTTACCGTCTTTAAGCCATCCTTTACGGTAACGGTGATCGTCGCGGTACCATTTGTAATGCCGCAGACCACACCTTCTTCGTCCACCGAGGCAACCGCAGGGTCGCTCGATTTAAAGGAAGCTTTCTGGTTCCCCGAAAGGTTATAAACCTTCAGTGTGTACTTGGTATCCTTGACTAAAGCCTTTGTCTTGACATTCAGCTTAATCTCAGCCTGCGTTTCCGTCTGTGGCTCGGAAGTTTCCGCTAGTTCTTTTGAGAATGCGGTGGTTACCGGGCTTTTCGCCGAAAACAGAGCAAAGAAAAATACAAAACCGAGGACAATGATACATTTTTTACAAAAAGTTTTCATTGCAATGCCTCCTGATCAGATTTCTTTGCGTCACATCCACTTTCATTTTAGTATATGTTTATGTCAGAACAATGGCAACAGTGAAAAAAAAGAGTGATGAATATACTTATTTTCTTGTATGTTCCGGGAATTTATGATAAGATTTAAACAGGTTTAGAACGGGCGGGAAGATACACCGGGCAGAAAAGTAAAGACTTTTGCACTTTCAGATGGGGGGATGGATGGTGAATGAGGGTGAACTGAAAAACCGCAGAATACTAATTAAAAATGCGGAGGATGGCATGACCATAGCGGATACCTCGATACTGCGTTTCAACGGTAAATCCAATTCTGTTATGATCCATGCTGACAGCCTTCCTGAAAAAAAATTTTATAATATTTCCGCAATTGTTTTTGCGGGAAAAGCCCTTTATGAATTTGGCGGAAGCATTCGGGGTGCCGTGGTGGAAAACGAGATTGAGGTTTTCCTTGGGAAAAGCAAGGAGAAGGAGAGCCGTACTAGGATCCGTTACCCGATTGCCATGGAGGGAAATATTAAAGGGGTATATATTGACGAGAAGGAGATTTCGCTAAAGAAAAGCATACTTATTAGGACAGTCAACATGAGCGCGAGCGGTGTTCTTTTAAAGGCGGACGTGGGCTGTTTTAATGTGGGGGAGATTTTTTCCCTGGTGCTTAGGGTACGGGAGGGGGTGCTTAAGATGCAATGTGAGGTGGTAAGGATACAGAAGGCTAATCCCTCCTTGCTGGAAGATGGGGAGGATTATACGCTTATGGAAGAATATGGATGCAGGATTAAAGAAACCCGATTTGACCCGGTAAAGAGGGAAGGTGAGAGATGGACTCCGAGAATATGAGGATTTTCCCGGTAGAATATCTCTGGGATGGCTATGTACTGAATAATGATATTTATAACCATACAGGGTCAGTTAAACTCCTTGCAAAGGGAGAAAAAATTATCAGGACAAAACTTGATAAACTCCTGCGCTTTTCTGGGAATGACAGACATATTATGGTATATAATGATACGTATCTTGACCTGATGTCGAATGAGCATATGCCGTTGGAGGTCCGTCAGAAAATAACGGAGCAGTATGTGGGATATGACCGGCTGCAGCAGGATGTGGGCAGCCTTTTTAACAAACCGGATATTTCTTCTAGGCTAAGCTGTGAGCTTGTGGAGCCATTAGCGGAGGAGATCACCGGCAAAGTGGTTGATTTTGACCCGCTTACGATATTCTCCTGCATCAGTTTTCCCCGCCCGATGGATGAGGGGCTGCAGCGGCATTCCCTCAATGTGGCGTTGTTAAACACTATGCAGGCGGAATGGCTGGGGCTTAGGGGGGAGGCGGTCAAAATATATGCCCTGGCCGGGCTTTTGCATGATATTGGCAAAACCATGATACCGGAGGAAATTCTTTTTGCACCAAGGAAGCTGACACCGGATGAGCAGATGATTATGAGGGAGCATCCGGTCTATTCGGATTGCCTGCTTAAGGGGAAATTCAGTGACGAGATCCGGCTTTCCGCAAGGCAACATCATGAAAAGTTAGACGGTTCCGGTTATCCGGACGGTATCCAGGGAAAAGAGATTGGGATGATCGCGCGTGTCACAGCAATTTCGGATATTTATGACGCGATGGTTTCTGCGCGCAGTTACAAGGATTCGCGGCTTCCGCTCCATGTCCTTCACATGTTTTATGACGGGGAGTTTGACGGACTTGACCGCAGGCTTGTTATGATATTCCTCAAGAATATGCGTCTAAGATATACGGATCATGAAGTAGTAATGTCGGATGGAAAGAAAGCTACCATACGCTATATCCCGCCGAATGATGCTGCCCATCCGGTGATCCAGCGGGGTGGGATGGTGCGCCAGTCGGATGGGGAATGGTACTGCAAGGAAATGGTAACATTATTATAAGGATGGAAGAACAGCCAGGGGCTGGTTTGTACTACAATTTTGTACCTTGTGCAAAATATCTTGTTTTATACCCGCTTTTTTCAAAACTTGCCTGCAAATTTTTAAGGCAAATATGAAAATATTGTGAAACATCTTGTAATCGGGGAAATCCCCGAATATAATTAAGCGGTAGTTGGCATACTGTCGGATGTGCGGGAAAACCTTTTGTTTTGGATATGGGATTGGATTGTGCCGCAGGATGGGGATGCCTGCGGGGGAAGAAGGAGGTCTGTGATGCAATACATACTAATTGCGGACGATAATCCGGATATAACGGATGTATTATCAGAATATGCTAAGAAAGAAGGCTATGAGGCGCTGCTTGCTGCGGATGGGGAGGAGGCGCTGCGGCTTTTTGGGCAGTATGCGCCAACTGTGGTTCTGCTTGATGTGATGATGCCCAAAATGGACGGCTATGCAGTCTGCCGTGAGATCAGGAAAACTTCCGATGTGCCAGTTATCCTGATTACGGCGCGTGGGGAAGATTTTGAGAAAATTATGGGGCTTGATATCGGTGCGGATGATTATATTGTAAAGCCATTCAGCCCAAGTGAAGTGATGGCGCGCGTGCGTGCTGTCCTGCGCCGTATGGTGAAAAAAACGCAGGAGAATGTACCAAACAAGAATGTGTTAGTTATAGCAAACTTAATGATTAACCTTGACGAGTATGCGCTTAGTATCGACGGGCAGAGGATGACGATGACCAAGAAGGAAATCGAAACCATGTGGACGCTTGCAAGTAACCCAAACAAGGTTTTCACTAGGGATAATCTCCTAGACAGTCTATGGGGTTATGATTATTATGGGGACACGCGCACGGTGGATTCCCATATCAAGCGCCTGCGCGCAAAGCTTGATACGGTGGCGCATCCATCCTGGTCCATCCAGACGGTCTGGGGGGTCGGTTATAAATTCGAAATAGAGGGGCAGGCTGCGAAATAACGGTGCGGCAGCGTGGGACGGATGGGAAAAAGACAAAGAAAAAAGAAGATCGGCAGGAACCTGCTGTTTTTGAAAACCTATTTTTATTTTGCCATGCTGGCAATTATTATGGCGGCAGTGGTCAGTGCGATCTTTTTAAAGGCTTACCAGCATACGACGCGCAGACAGTACCGGATGCAATTGGAGGATTACGCGGATAGTATTTCCAGGCGGTTCCAGGAATTTATCACAAATGAGGATTATGCGAGCTGTTTAAGTTATCTGGAGATACTCTCCGAAATCGGTAACTATGAGATCTGGTCGATTGCAAACCCATATGCCAGCGAGCCGATGAACCGCGCGATGGCAACAATCGAATTTTTAGATGTGAGCCAGGAAGACTATACGAACCTGATCTATTCCGCATTTTTGGGGAAAGAGCGCTTCTTAACTAGTTACAGCGAGATACATGGCTGTACGATGATGTCCGTCGGGGTGCCGGTTATCGGCAACAACGGGGAAATCAGTGGTGCCCTCTTGATTAATATTTCAATGGAAACGCAGGATAAAGCGATTGCCAGCGGGAAGAAAATGATACTCTACAGTGTGTTTGCTGCGCTTCTAGTTTCGGTGCTCGTTGCTTTCCTTTTTGCTGGGCGGCTTTCAAAACCCGTTCTAATGATGCGTGATACGGCGCATATGTTAGCGCGCGGTGCTTATGATGAAAAGACGGGGATTAAGCGCAGGGATGAGATAGGGGAATTGGCGCGCACCATTGACTCGCTTGCGGATAAGCTGGCGAAGAATGAGGAAGTGCGCAATAACCTGGAACAGATGCGCATGGACTTTTTTGCAAATGTATCGCATGAGCTGCGCACACCGATTACCGTGATCCGTGCCTATACCGAAACCCTGGTGGACGGCGTGGTGACGGATGGGGAGAAGGTGCGGCAGTATTATGAGCGTATGCTTTTAGAATGCAAACGCATGGAAAGGCTGGTGGGCGATCTTCTTTTGCTCTCGAAAATGCAGAATCCGGATTTTATGGTGGAGAAGGAACCTGTCAACCTTATGGAAATCTTTGCGGAGTTAAAGCGCAGTGCGGGAGCTATTGCGGCTGAAAAAAATATTAATATCAGGCTGGTACACGGGCGGGATATCTATATGGTGGAAGGGGATTATGACAGGCTCAGGCAGATGTTTCTGGTTATTTTTGATAACGCGGTTAAATTTTCCCCGGAAAACTCTACGGTGCATGTAGTATTTTCGGAACTTTACGGCGCACAGGAACCTCGCGTATGCGTTTCTATCCGGGATGAGGGGATCGGGATATCAAAAGAGGAACTGCCGAATATCTTTGAGAAGTTTTACAAATCAAAACTAAGGCAGAATGCAAAAGGAACGGGGCTGGGGCTTGCAATTGCAAAGCAGATTGCCCAAAAGCATGGCAGTGATATCAAAGTGAGGAGCGAAGTTGGTAAAGGAACAGAGTTTGTGTTTGAGTTTGCCATGCTGAAATGTGAAAACAATACGGACTGGTAGGGGGCAGGGCTTCCTGAATGGTTTTATGTAAACAAAGTTCGTCTAGGCAGATGTCAACCCGTATTTGTTCTGTACCGAAAGCGGGATGCCACCAAAGGCTTGACAGTGTGAAAGAAAGATGGGGAACAGTACAGCTCCCCTTCCTTCTTTGTAGGGAAAACTCAAAAAATGTGAAAAAATGGAAAATAGTTGAATTTTTATGCGATTAAGAAAATTCGGACAGATATACCAAAAAATCACTGAAAAAATGCAAAAAACTCCTTGATTATTTAGGCAATTTGGGGTATAATAAAACCATCCTGAGGTGTACGGTTGCTCTTGTAGTTTTGAACCTACAGTACTTTAAAAGGGATTCCTATATCGTTGAGTGGATGTCAGGCCTCCGAATGTGCAGTGGAAGACAGCAAGCTCAATTGCGGTTACCCACCTAGCATTTGCTAGGAGTCAAAACACAGGAGTCGGCATTTTGGGGCTTACAAAAAGAAGCCTTGGTGGTTTACTTTTGGGCGGGATCCTGGGATCCCGCTTTTTTGTGCTGATCCATGCATCTAAAAAGAGAATTGCAAAGGAAAGCCGACAAAATCTGATGTGGGAAGAAGGAAGAGCGATGGGATATCGTTATGAAACGCATTTGCATACAAAGGAAGTCAGCGCCTGCGGACATACCCATGCGAAAGATTACATAAAATTTTATAAAGAGCGCGGTTATGATGGGATTATTTTTACAGATCATTTTTTTAACGGAAACTGTGGCATTCCGCGCAATCTCCCTTGGGAGGAGCGTATTGACGCATTTTGCAGAGGGTACGAACTAGCGAAGGAGGAGGGTGATCGGACTGGATTATTAGTGCTTTTTGGCTGGGAATTTAATTTTGAGGGGGATGAGTATCTGACCTATGGATTAGATAAGGGGTGGCTGAGGGCACATCCGGAAATTATGGAGGATACGAGGGAGGAGTATTATCGCAGGGTGCATGGGGCGGGTGGTCTTGTAGTGCAGGCTCATCCGTACCGCGAGAGGGGATATCTAAATGCGGTGCGTTTAAATCCCTATTTTGTGGATGCGGTGGAATATATCAATATTGGGAATGAGCCATATATGGACGAGTTGGTTTTAGAATACGCAAAGAGATATGGATTGCCGATGACAGGGGGAACAGATATGCATAATATCGAATGGGGACAGACCCCTTCCGGTATTGAAACGAAGGAGAAACTGACCTGCATCGGGGATTTTGTAAGGCTTGTGCGCTCTGGAAAGGGTTTTTTACCGATTATTGTTTCGGGACGCAGGGAGAATACGGCTCGGGAAAGATACCTTGTTGTGATGAAATATGGCAGGGATGGGAGATTTACTTTGTGTGAAAATGGGGAGGAACTGGCAGGGGAAGAAGATAGATAGGAAAAATATACCATCAATTAGCAGTAAAAAAGCTTTAGCTTTTTTACTGCTTCTTCTTTCCCACAAATCATATAATCTTAATGTCCATATTTAAATAGCGGGTTAATGCATAGGCAACTCCGGATTCATTATTCGTCTTTGTAATAAAATCTGCTTTTTCCTTTAATTTATCTATGGCATTTCCCATAGCAATGGACAAAGAAGCCTCCTCCAACATAGGGATATCTGGCTCCTGATCGCCAAAGGCAATCGTTTCCTCTTTTCTTATGCCTTTCTTTTCGCAGATTATGCACAGTGCTGTTCCCTTATTTATTCCCTTGGGAAAAATATCCAAATGATTGGGGGAAGTACGGGCAATTTCCACATCCTGCCGATTTTGCAATAACTGGTAGATCTTCTCCACCAGGGTGGTTTCTGCTCCTACCAGCAATTTATTTGGTCCCTTTCCTTCCTTTTTCCATTTTGGAATAAGTTCTTCTACTGATATGAGTTCTGCTGAATACTGTACAATTTTCTCTTCCTCTGTTACAAATCTATCCTTTTCTGTCACAAACCATTGCCGATCCCGATAAATCGAGAGGGGGATTTTCAGCGGTTTTATGCTTTCATATATTTCTTTAAGAGTTTCTACTGATAAATACTGCGCATGAAGGTATGTTCCTCCTTCCATAATACAGCTCCCACCATTGCAGGCAATCATTAAAGGGATTCCCAATGCCTTAGCAATTGGCTCCGTGACAGCAGGCATTCGGCTAGTGACTAAGGCTATTTGAATTCCCTGCCTGGCAGCCCATCTAAGTGCTTCACGATCTGATTCCTTTACCTTTTTATCGTCTGTTAGCAGTGTACCGTCAAGATCTGTACATATCAGTCTGTATTTCATCTATATCCTCCTTCTTTTCGATATGAAGAATTTTCTTCACAGTTCCAATTACTCGGATCAGTCCGCTTTTATACTTCTTTTGCATTGCCCTGTAAATAATGGAATGAATAAATTGTAAAGTTACAATAATTTATATTATTTTACAATCATTGGATTATTTCAGCAGGATGCAGCAGCTTGTAATTCTTTCGGGAATTTTAAAACTGCATAAAAATAGACTGAACTAGCACTTAAATTATACCATATTGTAGACGGGATTGGTATGTTTATTTTTTTAAAAGTAGAAAATTAATATTTTTATAGATAACTTAAACAATCGTTTTGTATATATTGCACAAAGTTTACATTTAAAATTTATATTATATTTACAAAATTTACATTTGAAATATAAAAAGTTTGCAAAATGTAAATTAACATTGTATAATACATACAAGTGAAATAAATGAATGGCATTTGGAGGGATGTAAGGTTGAAAATTTTAATTTTCAACCAGCAAGTTTTGTGCTGCGCCAAAACTTGAGCTATAAGCTGCCCCGAAAAAATAGTCGCAGTATGGAGGCTAAATATGGAGAAAAATCAAAAAAGAACAATGGTTTTGTGTGGCATTTTTGCCTCAGCACTGGTTGTTTTTGTGATTCTGGCTCTGCTCGCCCCACATGGGGAAGACTTCCCACGCAGTAAAGAAACCAGTATCCTTTCAGGAAATCTGGATACGGGAAGGGATGGCATCTACTGTATGGCATCGGTAGAGGGCGGTATCTTGGTTGAAAAGGGTTCACAAAGTACAAGATGGGAGTTTGAGGTACCAAAGGAT
>CAMWUU010000045.1 GCA_947177515.1 uncultured Lachnospiraceae bacterium | reverse complement strand
TACCAACCCTTTGAGTTTCCCCATTTTTTCCTGCCCGCTTTCTGCAAAGCCGCATAAATACAAAACAAATGGGGGATTGTCCGTTGTAATTGTGTTTTTTATGAAAAATACTGATTTTATGCGGGTTTCAGAGGTGCAAATTTCAAAAATGGGGAAACTCGAATTTTCAAACTTTATGGTTATACTGTTATGTGTTAATATTGTTATTCCCTGATAAACGGAAACTTATTGTTATAAATTCTTTTCCATATATCCGCATGTAAACGGGAAGAAGTCAAATTTTTTTGTTCCAGTATGCACAAAGCCAAACGATTCATACCATTTCCTTAACTGTTTGTTTTCTTCAACAATTCCTATATTTATTTTATTACAATTAAATTCTTTTGCAATCTTAAAAGCATCCTTTAAAAGTTTCTCGCCAATCCTATTATGTCTATATGCTGGAATTACACATAGATTGTTTAGCTCGCATTCTTTGTTTTCTAATAAGAGCAAAGAATAGTATCCAACAATAGTTTCCTTATCAAAAAAAGCATACATTGGTCTATGTTCTCTGGCCAAATGCCAATTCAATCGTTCTTTTGTAGTTGCAAACGCTGTAAATCTCGGAGCATTTTCGATAGTAAAACCAAATTCATTTGCCACGGTTGAAAAACTTTCCCTAATCACGTTTACACATTCCGCGATATCCTCCTCATATACTGCCCTTATTATAATAATCACCTCGTCAAGTATCAGTTTGTTAAATGGTATAGCGCCGTTATTTTATCATAAAAAATATATAATATATAAATATATAATATTTTACTTAATTATCTCTTTCTTTAGTGTCTGCCTTTATCATTTGCAGCATGGAATCAGCAAATTCTTGTGCCTCCATAGGATTAAAGTCCATCTTATTTTCATTCATATAACTTTGTATTGCTTTTGAGATTAAGGTATGGTACTGCGGGGAAAGATTTTGTAATGCCCACTCGCCTCCCTGTTTCTTGGAAAGAATTAAATTGTTTTTAAAAAAGGCGGCAGCCCGGCATAAATTTAAGATTACATAAATAGGTTCATCTAATATATCTTCCTTAGCTCCTTTAACATCTTCCCAAATGCTGTCAATATAGTCTTCTCTTGGCACATCAGCAAATACATTATTTATTTCCTCCCCTTGCAATACAATGCCATATTTCTTAATAATTGTAAAATGTGCTGCTAAATCTTTATCCGTACCATTCATTTTTTGAATATAATCCATTGGATTATCGATAAACCATTGTAAATGTGCATTTGAAAAATGTAATTCAAATGGTGTGGGATAAAGAAATTTGTTACAATATTTTTTCTTGACAATACTCAATTCAATCCCCTTGCTCGGAGCTATTTTATTCCATTCTATAACATGGTTCATAAATTCTAATTTTTGAGTATCCGTAATATGGTTACTAATTACAATGATTAAATCAATATCACTTTTACTTGGATTAAAACATCCCATCGCCAAGGAACCGTGTAGATAGATACCGGTAAGCTCTTCTTTAAAAATTATTTTACTTTTTTGAATCATTTCATCCAATATATTCTGATACAGCATAGCAATCCTCTTTTAAATTTTCTAATTATTCATTTATTTTAATCCGGTCAATTCCTAAAATATTACGGGAAGAGATATACATAAAATTATTTTCTATATGTGTGCACCCGGACAGCTTTAATGGAATATTTATTACTTTTATTTTTTCTAATGTATCTTTATTCCAAAGGGCGATTTCCGAGCAAGGATAAGAAACGGTTACCAGCATATCGTTACTTATTCCTGCACAATGAAACATTTTTTTGTGCGCATTCTTTGTGGATAATTCAATTTCTAAATTTTTTATATTGATTTTGAATAGTTTTCCATCATGGCTTGCAGCATATACAGTTTCTTTATCGAGATACAGGCTGCCTATATTTTTCTTTCCTAAAACAAGTTTTTTTTCAGCACAAAGAGTCGATTTATCCAACAGCAACAGTTTCCCGTCCACGGTTCCGCAAAGCAGATAGGAATCATATATTTGAATGCTCCATATACTGCTTTCAGAAACAATAAATTCTTTTATTTGATCCGATTGTCTGTCAACGGCAATAATCTTTCCGTTTCGGATGGAACAGTAAATAGTATTATTATCAACTGCCATCCCGCATATATCGGAACTCAAATCATTGCCTAATTGCCATTTCCCAATCCGTTTATAATTCTTTTGGTTTAATACATAAAGTGTGCAAAAATCATATATAAAAATCTGTTCCTTATCAGCGGTTAGTTTTCTGGATAATCCCTCTTTTTCAAAAACTGTCTTTTGACAGATTATGTTCCGGGAGCATTTATCGATTTTTACTAAATTTTTTCCACACATACAGTCGATACAATGCTCTGTCACATGGAATCCTGTTACAATTCCTCCCAATTCTGCGATATGTTCCATATGTCACCTCATAAAATTCCAGAATAATTGATCCAACACCATTATTTTATCACATCCACACGCATTTTTCCATTTAATTATTCATCGGCATGATATTAATGTCGATTATTGAACCGCAGGAGCGGGGGAATAATTTCATGACTTTGTCGTAGATTGGTTAGAATACATCTTGAAAACTCTTCCAAAATCAGATAGAATAAAAAGGGTGTGTCTGAAAACTCATTCCTGTGTTCTGCACGCCCTAGGTAAAATACAAAGCGGAAAGGGCAAAGAAAAATGAAAAAACTGCTTAGCTTCCTGAAGGATTACAAGAAAGAGAGCATTTTAGCACCTTTGTTTAAGATGTTAGAAGCCCTCTTTGAACTTTTTGTTCCTCTTGTAATGAAAAAAATTATTGATGTGGGTATTGCGAATGGTGACCGGTCTTATATTGTGCGGATGTGCCTGCTGATGGTGGCGCTTGGCGTAATCGGGCTGATCTGCTCTTTGACAGCACAGTTCTTTGCGGCAAAGGCGGCGGTTGGCTGTTCGACAAAGCTCCGACATGCGCTGTTTGCGCATATCCAGGGGTTGACTTATTCGGAGATTGATGACCTGGGGACTTCTACAATGATCACGCGTATGACAAGCGATATCAATCAGGTGCAGTCCGGGGTCAATATGGTGCTGCGCCTGTTTATGCGTTCGCCGTTCATTGTGTTTGGTGCAATGATTATGGCTTTTACCATTGATGTGAAGGCGGCGCTGATTTTTGTTGTGACCATCCCGGTGCTTTCGGTGATTGTATTCGGTATTATGATGATTACCATGCCTCTGTTTAAGAAGGTACAGAAGGGTCTTGACCGGGTTTTGGGAAAGACGAGGGAGAACCTGACAGGTGTGCGTGTAATCCGCGCGTTTGCCAAAGAAGAGGAGGAAATTGCAGAGTTCGGGGAGGAAAATACAGCACTGACGAAACTCCAGATGCGGGTTGGCAGGATTTCCGCGCTGACCAATCCCCTGACCTATATTGTGGTTAATCTCTCTATTGCGGCGTTAATCTGGGTTGGTGCGCTGCGTGTGGACGCGGGGATTATCACACAGGGCGCGGTGATTGCGCTGGTCAACTATATGTCGCAGATTCTTGTGGAACTGGTGAAACTTGCAAATCTGATTGTGACCATTACAAAGGCGCTTGCCTGTGCGGGACGTATCGAGAAAGTATTCGGGATTAAACCGGGTATGACATATGGCGATGTGGCAGGGTATGAAAAGAAGAAGGCGGCACTAAGGGAAGGGGGGGCTGGCATAGTCCCAAAGGGCGAACAGGAAAAAACGGCGAAGGAACCGGGAAGGATGGCAAATGGATCGGAAGGGAGCCGGGGAATGGAAGATGTTTCGCCCGTCTATGCCGTGGAATTTAAAAATGTTGGCCTGACCTATCGCGGTGCGGGCGCGGAGTCATTGTCCGGGCTGAATTTTAAGGTAAAGCCGGGTGAAACTGTCGGGATAATCGGCGGTACAGGTTCGGGAAAGACCTCTTTGATCAACCTGATTCCCCGCTACTATGACGCGACGGAGGGCGAGGTATTGGTGGATGGCATCAATGTGAAGGATTATCCGATGGAAGCGCTGCGGGATAAGGTCGGCATGGTTATGCAGAAGGCGGTGCTTTTTAAGGGGACAATCCGCCAGAACCTGCAGTGGGGCAGGAAGGACGCGACGGATGAGGAAATGTTTGAGGCGCTTGAAATTGCGCAGGCAAAGGAATTTGTGGACACAAAGGACGGAAAACTTTCCGCGCCAATTACGCAGGGCGGCAAGAATCTTTCCGGCGGGCAGAAGCAGCGCCTGACCATTGCGCGTGCCTTAGTGCGCAAGCCAGAAATTTTAGTGCTTGACGATAGTGCGTCGGCTCTTGACTATGCGACGGATGCGAAGCTGCGCCGTGCGCTGCGCGAAATGCGGGAGAAACTTACGGTGTTTATCGTGTCGCAGCGCGCTGCTTCCATTATGCACGCCGACCAGATTGTGGTGCTTGATGATGGGCATGTTGCAGGGATTGGCAGGCATGAGGAACTTCTGGCAAACTGTGATGTTTATCAGGAGATCTATTATTCACAGTTTAAAAAAGAGGAAGGGAAGGAGGCTTAAGGATGAGCGGGAATAAGGAAAAAAATGGAAATCAAAAACAGGAAGCCTACCAGGCTACCCGGGGGACATTGGGAAAGGTTCTGCGCTATATCCGCCGCTACTGGTTTTTTGTGGCGCTTTCCATCCTATGCGCGGCGGTTACGGTGGCGTTAACGCTTTATGTGCCGATTTTGACTGGGGACGCGATCGATTATATTATTGATAAGGGGCTGGTTGATTTTGACCCGGTGCTTTCGATAGTGAAGAAAATCGTGGTGGTTGTGCTGCTTACAGCAGTGTCCCAGTGGCTGATGAATGTGAGCAATAACCGGATTGCCTACCATGTGATCCATGATATCCGCCGCGAGGCGTTCCATAAAATAGAAATTCTCCCGCTCAAGTATATTGACGGGCATTCTTATGGTGAGGTGGTCAGCCGCGTGATTGCGGATGTCGATCAGTTTTCCGATGGTCTTTTAATGGGTTTTACACAGCTTTTTACCGGGGTAATTACAATCCTTGGAACCTTGCTGTTTATGATTTCGTTAAATGGGAAAATCACGTTGGTGGTTGTGCTGGTCACCCCGGTATCGCTTTTTGTGGCGGCATTTATTGCAAAGAAAACGTATTCGATGTTTAAACTCCAATCCGAAACACGTGGCGAGCAGACAGCACTGATTGATGAAATGATCGGTAACCAGAAGGTGGTGCAGGCGTTCGGGCAGGAGGATGAGGTACTGGAACGTTTTGATGAGATTAACGGGCGGCTTGAGAAATGTTCGCTAAAGGCGATTTTTTTCTCTTCGACCACAAACCCAGCCACACGTTTTGTCAACAGCCTGGTTTATACCGGTGTGGGACTCACAGGCGCGATTTCCGCGATTTCCGGCGGTATTACAGTTGGGCAGCTTTCCTGTTTCTTAAGTTACGCGAACCAGTATACAAAACCGTTTAATGAGATTTCGGGCGTTGTGACAGAGTTGCAGAATGCGCTTGCCTGTGCGGCGCGTATTTTTGAGTTGATTGAGGAGGAGCCTCAGATACCGGAATCGCAGAATGCCGTAGTTTTAAAAGATGTGGACGGAACTGTCGCGCTAAAGGATGTTTATTTTTCTTATACCCCAAAACAGAAATTGATTCGTGATTTTAATCTTTCGGTAAAGCCGGGGCAGCGTGTGGCGATTGTCGGGCCGACGGGCTGTGGCAAGACAACGGTAATCAATCTTTTGATGCGCTTTTACGATGTGAATTCAGGCAGCATAAAGGTGAGTGGGACGGATATCCGCGAGGCGACGCGTGCTAGCCTGCGCACAAGTTTTGGCATGGTACTTCAGGAAACCTGGCTTGCGGCTGGGACGATCCGGGAAAATCTGACGATGGGAAAACCGGATGCTAGTGAGGAGGAGATTGTCGCTGCGGCAAAAGCGGCACATGCGCATAGTTTTATCAAGCGTCTGCCGCAGGGGTATGATACGGTGATCGGTGAGGAGGGCGGGAGTTTGTCGCAGGGGCAAAAGCAGCTTTTGTGCATTGCGCGCGTAATGCTCTGTCTGCCACCCATGTTAATTCTTGACGAGGCAACTTCCTCCATCGATACACGCACGGAGTTAAAGATACAGAACGCGTTTGCAAAGATGATGGAGGGGCGCACAAGCTTTATCGTAGCGCACCGGTTATCCACCATCCAGACAGCGGATATTATTCTGGTTATGAAGGACGGAAATATCATCGAGCAAGGCAACCACGAAACACTCCTCGCAAAAGGTGGCTTCTACTCAAACCTCTACAACAGCCAATTCGCGCAATAGGGAGATGGGAAGCTGCAGGGCTTGGGAAATTGTGCGAATTTCTTTGCGCAATAGGGAGATGGGAAGCTGCAGGGCTTGGGAAATTGCAAGGAGGGCTACATGAGGAAATCATTTAGAAAAAAGTCGGCGCAGGCAGTGACAATAATCGGCGGAAGCGATGGACCGACTAGTATTTTCCTGGTAGGGAAGGGGAAAACAGAAAAGCTGCCTCTTTCGCGCCGTTTTAAAGAATGGTATCGGGGCAGCAGGGTGAAAAGAAGGCGCGCCAGAGTTATAAAAAAACTTGTGGCAGAACCGCATACTCCCTGGGAACTAGAAATATACCTAAAAAAGAGATACCACGCCAGGGAATATGCATCTTATAGCAGGAGGGCGAGGGAGGGATTCCGGAATACGAAAAGTTCCATTGTCTGGCGGGAACATAGGAACGAAATGGAACAGCTCGGATATCCCCCGCCCGAAACAAAGTCCCCGCAGGATTTTCGAAACCGTGCGCAGGTGGAAGAATGGCACCGCTATATGAATGAATACGACGAAGCAGCAGTGGGACTTAGCGATTCCCTGGTTCCGATGGATTACCATATTTATGGAATCTGTTTAAAAGATGGAAATGTACAGGTGGAAATCGAGAAAGTGCGTGGTCTTATTAATGTTAGCTTTACCTCGCGGGCGGGGAAGAAAAGATGTGCGCAGGCTGTTATGCGCGATATTTATCAATATTATGGCGTGACGAAAAAGGACATTGACGAATCCACGGATCGCTATTTGACTTTGGTCAGCATGCTTACGGAACTGCCAGGCAAAGATCTAAAAAAGCGAAATGGAAAATGCGTGAAAAAAATGCATGGAAGGAAGAAAGTTTAACACTTTCAAACTCCGGATTGAGGCAGTATCGCAGGTATGCCAGCGATATGCACAAACATTTGGAAGAAAAGCGCGGGGAATATTAGTATGGATAATATTTGTACAGGGTTGGAGCGGAAAAAAAAGTGGGTGGTTTACCAAAGAAAGTTGGTTGCGGTGATTGTGCTGATTGTAATCTGGCAGCTTTTGAGTATGTGGGTGGATCGGGATATTTTCCTGCCGTCCGTTCCTGACACCTTCCGCGCCCTGGTCATGCTGACCCGCACAGGGGAATTTTATCGTTCGGTTGGTACCTCGTTTCTGCGCATTGCCGCCGGTTTTGTGCTTGCTGTGGGTGCGGGGATACTGTTTGCTGTGATTGCGGAACTGCATGAACAAATTGGGGAAATTTTACAACTTTTTATGCAGTTGGTTAAATCCATCCCCGTTGCTTCTTTTGTAATCCTGGTGCTGCTTTGGGTGCGTTCTGCGCGGCTCTCCACCGTGATCTCATTCCTTACGGTGCTCCCAGTGGTCTTTACTAATGTGCGCGGTGGAATCCGGCAGGCGGACAAAAAATTGCTTGAGATGGCGGAGGTCTTTAGGATCGGGGTATGGAAAAAAGTGCGGGCGATTTACCTGCCCGCCATAAGACCGGCTTTTGTAACAGCATGTTCCGTGGGGCTTGGGTTTTGTTTTAAGTCCGGTATTGCGGCGGAGGTGATCGGTTTGCCACCCAACTCGATTGGGGGCGAATTGTACAGGGCAAAACTCTATCTGATGACACCGGAACTGTTTGCATGGACCATTGTGATTGTGGCGGTCAGTGTACTATTTGAAAAGCTGGTGATGTGGGTAATTCGTGTGAAAGGGGCATAAGGGAAATATGCCAGTTGAGATGAAGCATATCTGGAAATCTTATGGGGAACAAAAGGTTCTTGCAGATTTTTCCCTTACCATAAAAGAGGGGGAAAAAGTCTGTTTGATGGGTGCGTCCGGTATCGGAAAAACAACGGTGCTTTCCATCTTAGCGGGGCTAGTTAGACCGGATGCCGGGGAAGTTACCGGGATAAAGGGAAAGAAACTTTCCATGGTATTCCAGGAAGATCGGCTGATTGAGTGGGCGGACGCATTTGAAAATGTGGCGCTGGTGTTGGAGCAGAAAAAGTCACAGGCACTGTGGGATTTTTTGCGTGGGGAATTTGATGCGGTCGGGTTGCAGGATTATGAAGGAAAGCCAGTGGCGCAGTTAAGTGGCGGGATGAAACGGCGGGTTGCGCTTGTGCGAGCCGTTTGCGCAAGAGGGGAATTCCTGCTGCTTGATGAGCCGTTTACCGGTTTGGACCAAGGGACGAAGGAGCAGGTGGCGGGCTACCTAAATAGCCGCACGGCAAAGAATACAGTGGTTATGGTGGCGCATGATATACAGGATGCAGAGTGCCTTGGGGCAAGGATTGTGCTTTGTAAGAAATGAAAAAGAGGAGGAGGAGATGGACTGGGAATTTACTTTTCTTAACTGGCTGCAGGGGTTACATACGCCCATAGGCGATGCCCTAATGCCATTATTCAGCCGACTGGGCGATTTTGGACTGGTCTGGATTTTGCTTGCGGTTGTGCTGCTTTGCATTCCAAAGTATCGCAGGCTCGGGCTTGTGGTCGCGGCGGCGCTGTTAGCTGACCTGCTATTGTGCAATATATTGATCAAACCGTTAGTCGCGAGGACAAGACCTTACGATATTAATACGCTGGTGGAACTGATTGTTGCGAAGCCACTCGATTATTCGTTTCCTTCGGGGCATACCGCAGCAGCGTTTGCAGCGGTTTCGTCAATGTTTTTTGTGAAAAACCGGCTGTGGATCCCAGCGGGAATCCTAGCAGTACTGATTGCATTCTCAAGAATGTATCTGTATGTACATTATCCAACCGATATCCTGGGAGGGATTGTGGTTGGCATAGTATCCGGGGCGTTAGGAGCAGCATTTGTACAAAAGCTTCTGATCAAAAAAAAGGAATGGGGTAAATAAGGAACTGCCATACCAAGAAACCAGGTTTTTGGTATGGCAGTCCTATTTTTATGTGCGGGCAAAAAGTAATGTCTGAATCTGTATGTATGGAATGTTTTTATCTTATATAATTTCCCAAGTAAAAGTAGCGGTATCCCTGACATTGATATCTTCCGGCTGTATATCGATTGACCTTGCTTTCATAGGAGTTCCTACGCTGTGTAAGGCATTTTCTTCACGCCTATATCCTGTTCTGGAAATCACATTGATTTCACTCCAATTATAATCAATATTTAGAAGTGTACCAAGTTTTGCCCCAGATGCGGAACATAGGATTTCTGCTTTTTCCTTTGCGTTGGCGCAAGCGCAGCGTAACATTTCTTCCTTAAGCCCGGATGGGTCTTTAATGGTAAAGGCGACGGAAAGCTGTGGGTATGCTTCGCAGCCGGAAATGGCGTTGAGTGCCTGTGAGAGCCGCTCCATATCAAAATCAAATTCAAGCTTTAAATTGTGGGTAACTATATAGCCTATAAAGACTTTTTTCCAGTTTCCATGGTGGTCTTTTTCATTATCGTATTCGGTGTGTACATTGAAATTTGTGGTTTTTAAGGTTTCTTTTGCAAAACCAACACAGTTAAGTGCTTCGGTTAATTCTTTTATGTGTTTTTCTGCAAGATCCATTGCCTTATCATAGTTTTGATTTTTTGATTCGAGTATCATGGAAAGTGTGACATAGTCCGGGCTGGCAGATCCACTGCCGATGCCCTTTACAGTAATTGTGCGTTGCATAATTCTTTCCTCCTTTTACTTTTAGAAAGCCGTTATGGCCGGCTTGGCATTCCTGAATATTACAAATATAACTTATTTTATGCCTTTTGTCAAGGGAGGAATTGTATTATTTCCCAATTTTATAAGTCGTTGCAAATTGATGGAAAGTATGGTAGTATAGAAAGAAAGATAGAAAGAAAGTATGTTCGGTTCCGGGTGGCCTAAGTGGCAGGGTGTGTCCAGGATTTAAGGGAGGTGTGTGGGATGTCCGGGAAGAGAAATCCTTTCAATGATAATGTTAACCGCCTGATGGAAAAAATTTTTACAGGAAAAAACAGCGCCCATATCCTGCAGAAGGGGGAGGCAGATCAGGGCATTTCCGGGGCGGATACCGGAATCCTGCATGATACAAAGCCCGGGAAGAAGGCGAAGGAAAAAAAGAAATCCCCCCATCCTCCTGTTGGTATTTCTGGCGGGTTTACAGCAGGGGAGCACGGATCGGGAATAATCCCTGCCGGAAAAAGCAGCCGTGGTAATACAGGGGATGGGAAAGAAGCCAAAAAATATGGTTCTGGTAGCGGTGAAAAGGGCATACGAAAGGATTTTCCTGATTTTTCGCTGATGGATATCCGGCGCACAACGGAAAAGATACGTGAAACAACAAAACAGATTCAACAGATCACGCTTTCTATGTGGGCAGAAACTATAAGAGGGCAGGAACAAGGGGTAGTACAAGATTTATACGGGACAAAAATATATGGAGAAGAATCCATCCCACCCCGCTATGCTGCCAGTCAGACGAAGGTACCCGAAGAGAAGGGGCAGGGTGCTGCTGTCAGGCAGAAAGAAGATATATGGCAGAAACAACAGGAGCAGGATGCTGTCATGCAGAGGGAAGGTGTATGGCAAGAGCAGGAGGGGCAGAAATTAGCCAGGCAGGATAATTGGGCGGTACAGCCACCAAGATATAAGACCCCTGAGATTGTATGGAAAAAGAGGGGAACTTCGCAGGGAACCGGTACAGCGGGGAGGGTCTATACGCAGCAGTACCGGATGGAGGAAGGAATGGATGCCTTAGTTCCGGAACGCATCCGTGAGTGCCGGGCGCTTTCGCGAAGCCCACAGGGGTACCGGATGACAAAAGAGGAATTATTTTACACGCAGGCATTATTGATGGCAGATTATGTGGATGACTGCCCGTGTCAGGGGGATTTTACCTGGTATTTTCCGACCTACCAGGCAATGAATTTATCGCAGCTTCGAGGCTATTTTACTTGGCGCGCCAGGGTGCGGCAGGGCGATATTGTGCCTGCCCCGCTTTCCTTCGCATTCGTTTATGTGTACGAGCTGCTGCATCAGGTCGGTGCAAAAACGCCCGTGGAGGGTTTTTTCCTTTTGAAAACCTTCTGGGAGAAATACAGGGAATACGATTTGCAGCTTGACCGCTATATGCAGGACTGGCTTTGTGACTACGTAGTGTATTATAACCTTGGGTGTGACCTGCTCCAGGATTTCCCCAGTATAGAATTTGATCGGGCAATGCTTATTTTCCTCCATCCGGAAGAGGAAAAAGAGGAGGATTATTTTGCAGCAATCTGTACACTCTCTAAATACAATGTAGAGGGGTCAAAATTTTACAAGGAAAAGAAGGAAGATGTGTGCAGGGTAACCTGCGGTGTGTTTCGTGCATTGACGGCTTATTATTCAAAACATGGGAAGAAGACACTGCCGGAAAAATATTTTGGCACTCGGACAACCTGTGCCTACCAAATGTTTGCGTCGGCTGTGTTTTATGATTATAAAAAGTATACAGAATATGCATATGAGGTGAACCCGCTTCACCGTTACCAGTGTATCAATGGACACTGGAGCTGTGAAAAATATTTTGGCAGCCGTGTGAAAAACAGGGAGATGGGTCAGATTCTGCGAGCCGTGGATGCCAGGATGCGTGAGCGATACGAATATAAAGCGTTGTTAAAGCCGGAATCTGTGACGAAACTTGTTTTGAATTTTATTGACAAGGAAATTGACCGGCTGCTTGAAGAAAAGAAAAGGAATACTGTTCCGGCGATTGAGATTGACTTAACGAAACTTTCCGGAATACGGCGCGCGGCGGAGTTGACGCGGGAGAAGCTGCTTGTGGAGGAGAGCGGGGAGGAATCATGGGGAGATTTAGGAATGGGAAGTGCAGAAAAGCCCCTCACGGAGGATACTGCAAAACAGAGGAATCAGAAAGGGGAAGAAATCGTACAGGAGGAGGAGGCAGATTCGGGACAGTTGGAATTTGTGTGGATGGATGGTTTAAAAACGGTGGAAGATGTGGCAGGAACGGATTCTGTACCTGTGAAAAGAGATGAGGGGATTGGAAATACCATCCTAAACGAGGAGGAGCGCACATTGCTGCACTGTTTGCTTACGGGAGCACCTTATCAGGAGTTTTTACGTTCGCGTCACCGGATGCTTTCGGTAGTGGTAGATGCGATTAATGATAAACTTTTTGACCAGTTTAGTGATACGGTAATTGTTTTCGATGGGGATGTACCAGTGGTATTGGAAGACTATGTGCAGGAGGTTGCATCCTATTGCCATGATGTTTGAGGGATAAGGCAGAGCCGATTTTTTACGTGACTTAATACGCCTTAAGGAAGAGTTGGTTAAATAATTGTTTTCTTGGAGCCATCCGGCGGGCACATACGGATTTGCAGAGGAATAGGAATCCGTTGCGGGAAATGTTTTAGATATGGTTTTCCCGGCAAAAGGAAATGTATGGAAAGGGGATAATGGAAATGAAAATACCGAAACGGATTGCGCAGGCCGTAATTAATTCCCTGAAGGGAGGTGTTGTACCGCGCATTGGTCTTCCTTATATTACGGTCGGAAGGGAAACGGAGATTGCCGCGCTGTTACATGATGTGGATATTATTGCGGAGGGAGGGGCATCCTTCCGGTTTATTGTCGGGAAGTACGGGAGCGGAAAAAGTTTTCTTTTGCAGACCATCCGCAATTACGTGATGGATCGGAATTTTGTGGTGGTGGATGCAGATCTTTCGCCGGAACGCAGATTGCAGGGTACAAAAGGACAGGGGCTTGCAACTTATAAGGAGCTGATCCGCAATATGTCCACGAAAACGCGCCCGGAGGGAGGGGCGCTTACGCTGATTTTGGAACGCTGGATTGGCGGTGTGCAGGGTGTGGTGGCAGCACAGGGAGAGGCGGAGCCGGATTCAGAAGAATTTACGGCGGCGGTGGAGAAAAAGATTTACGAGGTGATTGGCACATTACAGGAAATGGTGCATGGCTTTGACTTCGCGAAGCTTTTGACTATGTATTACCGCGCGTATCTGGAAGGCGATGATGAAACAAAAGCGCATGTAGTGAAATGGTTTAGGGGGGAATATACGGGCAAATCCGAGGCGAAAGCGGAACTTGGCGTAAATATAGTGGTTACGGATGATGACTGGTATGAGTATATTAAGCTGTTTGCATTTTTCCTTAAACAGGCAGGTTACAGTGGGATGCTAATTTTGATTGATGAATTGGTAAATATTTACAAAATACCGAACAGCATTACGCGCCAGTATAATTATGAGAAAATATTGACCATGTACAATGACACCTTGCAGGGTAAGGCAAAATATCTGGGGATTATTATGGGCGGTACCCCACAGTGTATCGAGGATACACGCCGTGGGGTGTACAGCTATGAAGCACTGCGTTCAAGACTGGCGGCGGGGCGTTTCGGTGGGGAGGATGTGAAGGATATGCTCGCGCCAGTGATCAAACTTGCGCCGCTGACCAACGAGGAAATGCTTGTGCTTGTCGAGAAACTTGCGGATATCCATGCGGGTTTGTTTGAGTATGAACAGAGATTGACACAGGATGACCTGATTACCTTTATCAGGATTGAGTTTGGCAGGATCGGGGCGGATACAAATATCACACCGCGCGAGGTTATCCGCGACTTTATCGAGCTGCTCAATATTATCTGCCAGAATCCGGGGCTGACAGTGGAGAAACTTTTGGGTTCAGGGGAATTTTCCTACGCGAAAGCGGAGCCTGAAAATGTGGAAATATCAGCAGGGCAGGAATATGCAGAATTTGAATTGTAAAACCGCATATGCGGAACTAAACAGCATAGACCCGGACAGCGCCCGCAGGGGAATTTATGGGAGCGAAGCGGACAGAAATTACGCTGCTGGGAAGGGGAGTTTGGAGGGGATATGCGGAACTAAACAGCATAGACCCGGACAGCGCCCGCAGGGGAATTTATGGG
>CAMWUU010000044.1 GCA_947177515.1 uncultured Lachnospiraceae bacterium | reverse complement strand
TCCTTTTATTTCTCAGTATTAATAATGCACGTTGTGACGTTGATAGCGTAGAAGCGAGAGGTTGCTGCCCCTTTATGGGGCAGGTTTTCCGTGGAGCGAATGTCAAGTTATATAAACTGGCGACAAGTCACTGTACAGATAAATATTTCTGCGCCCGGGTCTTACCGGGGCGGGGAACCGTGTCAATTCAAACTTTTCGGGATGGGCTTGGATTTGCCGGGAAAAGGGGAAACCATGTTCCGGCCTTTTTATTCCGATTTGTCACGAAACACACGGGTGAGTGTACAGTCACCGCTTGTCGTACTGCAATTAAGTGCGAAAAGGAGGCGACTTTTTTTATGGCAAGTCAAGTAATGAGAATTACGCTGAAGGCATATGATCATCAGCTAATCGATTCATCCGCTGCAAAGATTATCGAAACTGTAAAGAAAACCGGTACGAAGGTGAGTGGGCCAGTGCCGTTACCGACAAAGAAAGAGGTTATTACCATTCTCCGCGCAGTACACAAATATAAGGATTCGCGCGAACAGTTCGAACAGAGGACACACAAGAGGCTGATTGATATTATTGCCCCGACGCAGAAGACTGTTGACGTGCTGTACCGGCTTGAGATGCCGGCGGGGGTGTACATCGATATTAAGATGAAAACGAAATAAATTCGTTTAATGAAATAAAATTGTTTTCTCTTAAGATGATGGGTGAGTGATCCTTAGGGTTTTTATATTGGGGAGCCTGGTTTTTGGGTTCCAGTATTGGACCGTCTAGGATGATCGGGGAGGAAACAAACCGATCCGCTGTAGATTTTATTAGGAGGTGCAAAATATGAAGAAGGCTATTTTAGCTACGAAGGTCGGCATGACGCAGATCTTCGGTGAGAACGGGGTTTTTATTCCGGTCACTGTGCTGCAGGCAGGTCCTTGTGCGGTAACGCAGGTTAAAACTGAGGAAACCGATGGTTACAATGCGGTGCAGGTTGGCTTTGGCGAGATCAGGGATGTTCTTGTGAATAAGCCAAGGAAGGGACACTTCGCGAAGGCGGGTGTTGCCAACAGGAGGTTTCTTAAAGAATTCAAGTTTGAAAATGCAGCCGACTACAAGGTAGGCCAGGAGATCAAAGTGGATATCTTTGCAGAGGGCGACCGCGTGGATGCGACTGGCACGACCAAAGGTAAGGGATTCCAGGGTGCAATCAAGCGTCACGGACTTTCCAGGGGACCGATGGGACATGGTTCGAAATACCATAGACATGCAGGTTCAAACGGACCGGCTACCACACCGGGCCGTGTGTTCAAGGGCAAGCATATGCCAGGCCAGATGGGTCATGTAAAGGCTACAGTACAGAACCTTGAAGTTGTGAAGGTGGATGTGGAAAAGAACCTGATCCTTGTAAAAGGCGCGGTACCGGGACCGAAGAAGGCGCTTGTCATGATCAAGGAAACGGTCAAGAGTGCAAACTAAGAATTCTTTAGGAAAGGAGGAACACTAGAATGGCTAACGTAAAGGTTTATAATATGGAAGGCAACGAAGTCGGCTCCATCGAGCTAAACGACGCGGTCTTCGGCGTGAAAGTTAATGAGCATTTGATGCATATGGCAGTTGTGAGCCAGCTTGCGAACAAGCGTCAGGGCACACAGAGCGCAAAGACGCGCGCCGAGGTGCGCGGCGGCGGCAGGAAGCCGTGGAAGCAGAAGGGAACCGGCCATGCAAGGCAGGGTTCAACAAGAGCGCCGCAGTGGAAGGGCGGCGGTGTAGTATTCGCCCCGAAGCCAAGGGATTATTCCTTCAAGATGAACAGGAAGGAAAAGACATTTGCAGTAAAGTCCGCCCTCACCTCGAGAGTTGCGGATAATAAGATTTATGTCCTTGATTCGCTGACGCTTGACGAGATCAAGACAAAGAAGATGGCGGGCGTGCTGAACAACCTTAAGGTGGATAAGGCGCTTATTGTCCTTTCCGAGAAGGATGAGAAGGTAATCCTTTCCGCAAGGAATATTCCGCAGGTAAGGACTTCTCTTTTTAATACGATCAATGTATATGATATCTTAAAGTATGACAGCCTGGTGATCACAAAGGATGCTGTTGCGAAGATTGAGGAGGTGTACGCATAATGGCGGATTTAAAGTATTATGATGTGATTCTCGCGCCGGTTGTAACCGAGAAGACAATGAATACCATGAGCGAGAAGAAGTACACGTTTTCGGTTCATCCGGATGCAACAAAGACCCAGGTAAAAGAGGCAGTGGAAAAGATGTTTGCCGGCACGAAGGTGGCGAGTGTCAACACCATGAACCTCGAGGGTAAGACCCGCAGGCGCGGCGCGACAAGCGGCAAGACCGCAAAAAGGAAGAAGGCCATCGTCCAGCTTACCGCCGACAGTGCAGAGATTGAGATTTTCTCTGGCCTGTAAAATTCCCGCAGAAAAAAGTGTGGCTGTTTTTCCTTAAAGCGGGGAACTTGCTGGCAGGAAAACCGCAAAAAAGCCAAGCTTACCTATTGCGTGACAAGTAACCATTGAAAGGAGTAAAATCATGGGAATTAAAACCTATAACCCATATACACCTTCCAGAAGAAACATGACTGGCTCAGACTTCGCTGAGATTACGGCAAAAAAACCGGAGAAATCCTTAGTTGTTTCTTTGAAGAAGCATGCTGGCCGCAACAACCAGGGCAAGATTACCGTAAGGCACCAGGGCGGCGGTTCCAGAAGAAAATACAGATTGGTTGATTTCAAGAGAAGGAAGGATGCCATCCCGGCGAAGGTCTTAACGATTGAGTACGATCCGAACAGGACGGCAAATATTGCGCTGATCTGCTATGCGGACGGCCAGAAATCCTATATCCTCGCCCCGAACGGGCTGAAAGTAGGCGACACGGTAATGAACGGCGAAACCGCAGAGGTTAAGCTTGGAAACTGCCTGCCGTTACAGAACATCCCGGTTGGTTCCGAGATCCACAACATTGAACTTTATCCTGGCAAGGGCGGCCAGCTTGTCCGCTCCGCAGGCAATTCGGCACAGCTTATGGCAAAAGAAGGCAAGTATGCAACACTGCGTCTGCCATCCGGTGAGATGAGGCTTGTTCCGATTATCTGCCGCGCAACCATCGGCCAGGTGGGGAATATCGATCACGAGTTAATTAATATCGGCAAAGCAGGACGCAAGCGCCACATGGGCATCCGCCCGACCGTCCGTGGTTCCGTTATGAACCCGAATGACCATCCGCACGGCGGCGGCGAGGGCAAGACCGGTATCGGCCGTCCGGGTCCTGTAACCCCTTGGGGCAAGCCTGCGCTCGGTCTTAAGACCCGCAAGAAGAATAAGCAGTCCAACAAGCTTATTATCAGAAGACGCGACGGCAAGGCATTAACGAAATAGTTTATAAGGAGGTTAAACCGATATGAAACGTTCATTAAAAAAGGGACCTTTCGCGGATGAGCATTTACTTAAGAAGGTTGATGCGGTAATTAAGTCGGGTGACAAGCAGGTAATTAAGACCTGGTCGCGCCGCTCCACGATCTTCCCGCAGATGGTTAGTCTTACGATCGCCGTTTACGACGGGAGGAAGCATGTCCCGGTTTATATTACCGAGGATATGGTTGGCCATAAGCTGGGCGAGTTTGTAGCAACAAGGACATTCCGCGGACATGGCAAGGATGAGAAGAAGGGCAAGAAATAATTTTTGCCCCTTCCCATCGGGAACAGATTTTAATAGATAAGCAGGGAGCCTGCATATGAATCGGGCAGGCAGCCTTTGCTGGAAGTAACCAGAAACGGAGAACCGTTTAAATTTGAAAGGAGGGTTTCATCCATGGCGAAAGGACATAGATCCCAGATCAAGAGAGAGAGGAATGCGAACAAGGACCAAAGGCCGTCCGCAAAGCTTTCTTATGCTAGGGTTTCCGTACAGAAAGCATGTTTCGTACTCGACGCGATCAGAGGCAAGGATGTAGCGACAGCACTTGGTATCCTGGCATATAACCCAAGATACGCTTCAACTTTAATAGAGAAACTACTGAAATCAGCGATTGCGAACGCAGAGAACAATAATGGTATGGACGCGAGTAAGCTTTATATAGAGGAATGCTATGCGAACTGCGCACCGACGATGAAGAGAATCCATCCGAGGGCACAGGGCAGGGCTTACCGGATCTTAAAGAGAATGAGCCACATCACTATTGTGTTGAATGAGAGATAAGGAGGACAATCATGGGACAGAAAGTTAATCCTCATGGCTTAAGGGTCGGTGTGATCAGCGACTGGGATTCCAGATGGTATGCGGAGGCTGATTTCGCGGATAATTTGGTGGAAGACTACAAGATCAGGAAGTACCTCAAGAAGAGGTTGTACAGCGCATCCGTTGCAAGGATTGATATCGAGCGTGCTTCCGACAAGTTAAAGGTTATTATCTACACCGCGAAGCCGGGCGTTGTTATTGGTAAGGCAGGGGCGGAGATTGAAGTGTTAAAGGGCGAACTGTCAAAATTCACGGACAAGAAGCTTAACATCGAAATCAAGGAGATCAAAAAGCCTGACTTAAATGCCCAGCTTGTAGCGGAAAATATCGCAGGACAGCTTGAGAACCGTATCTCTTTCCGCCGCGCGATGAAATCGGCAATGTCTAGGACAATGAAGGGCGGTGCAAAGGGGATTAAAACACTTGCTTCCGGTCGTCTTGGCGGTGCGGACATGGCTCGTTCGGAGTCCTATAATGAGGGAACTATCCCGCTTCAGACGCTTCGCGCGGATATCGATTACGGTTTCGCAGAGGCGAACACGACTTATGGCAAGGTAGGCGTTAAGGTTTGGATTTACCACGGTGAAGTACTTCCAACAAAAGCATCAAAAAAGGAAGGGAGCGATAAATAATGTTAATGCCAAAAAGAGTAAAGCGTCGTAAGCAGTTCCGTGGCAGCATGACAGGAAAGGCTTTAAGGGGCAACAAGATCACAAACGGCGAGTACGGTATCATCGCGATGGAGCCGGCATGGATCAAGTCCAACCAGATTGAGGCAGCCCGTATCGCCATGACGCGTTATATCAAGCGTGGCGGCCAGGTCTGGATCAAGATTTTCCCGGATAAGCCGGTGACCACGAAGCCGGCAGAAACCCGAATGGGTTCCGGTAAAGGTTCTTTGGAATACTGGGTGGCAGTTGTAAAGCCGGGACGCGTGATGTTTGAGATCGCAGGCGTTACCGAGGAGATCGCAAAGGAAGCACTCCGCCTTGCGTCCCACAAGTTACCGGTTAAATGCAAGATCGTTTCCCGCGCTGATTTAGAAGGAGGTGCTGGCAGTGAAAACAAATAAGTATGTAGAAGAGTTAAGGAACAAGTCAGCAACTGAATTGAACGAGGAGCTGGTGAATGCGAAAAAGGAACTGTTTAATTTAAGGTTCCAGAATGCGACGAACCAGCTTGACAATACAAGCAGGATCAAGGAAGTCAGAAGGAATATCGCAAGAATCCAGACCGTGATTTCCGCACAGGGCAAATAATTGTGCTGGCCGTAAGGCGTGGCAGGAAGGAGAATTACCGTGGAAGAAAGAAATCTTCGTAAAACCCGTATCGGCAAGGTAGTCAGCGATAAGATGGATAAGACCATTGTGGTCGCTGTGGTAGATAATGTAAAGCATCCTCTTTATGGCAAAATTGTGAAAAGAACTTACAAACTCAAGGCTCATGACGAGAAGAACGAGTGCAAGATGGGTGACAGGGTGAAGGTCATGGAAACGAGGCCGCTCTCGAAAGATAAGAGATGGAGACTTGTTGAGATTGTTGAGAAAGCGAAGTAAACAGGCGTTTTGCCTTTTGTAAATTCGAAAGGAGTATCTGACATGGTACAGGCAGAAACCAGACTTAAGGTGGCTGACAATACCGGTGCGAAGGAACTGCTTTGCATCCGTGTAATGGGCGGCTCTACCAGAAGATATGCAAATATTGGCGATATCATTGTAGCTTCGGTCAAAGATGCAACACCAGGCGGTGTTGTAAAGAAGGGTGATGTGGTCAAGGCGGTGGTTGTCCGCACGGTGAAGGGCGCGCGCCGCAAGGACGGTTCCTATATCCGTTTTGACGAGAATGCGGCCGTCATCATCAAGGAAGACAAGAACCCGAGAGGAACCCGTATTTTTGGGCCGGTAGCGAGGGAGCTTCGCGAGAAGCAGTTCATGAAAATTGTTTCATTAGCACCAGAAGTACTATAAGGAGGTGGCGACGTGGCAACAGCAAAGATTAAGAAGGGCGATACGGTAAAGGTCATCGCTGGCAAGGATAAAGGCAAGGAAGGGAAGGTTGTTTCCGTTTCCGCAGGCAGGGTGGTCGTTGAGGGCGTAAATACCGTAACAAAGCACGCGAAGGCATCCCAGGCGAACCCACAGGGCGGGATTATCCACAAGGACGCACCGATTGACGCATCGAACGTAATGTACGTACACAAAGGCAAGGCAACCAGGATCGGTTTTACCGTAAAAGACGGCAAGAAGGTACGCGTTGCGAAATCAACCGGTGAGGTTATCGATTAATTTTGGGAGAGGAGGTCACCAAGTTGGCTCGTTTAAAAGAAACTTATCAGAATGAGATTGCTCCGGCTATGCAGAAGAAGTTCGGCTACAAGAACGTTATGCAGATCCCGAAGCTTGACAAGATTGTGATCAACATGGGCGTGGGCGAAGCGAAGGAAAATGCAAAAGCACTGGAGTCCGCCGTAAAGGATATGGAGATTATCGCAGGCCAGAAGCCGGTTATCACAAAGGCGAAGAAGTCCATCGCGAACTTTAAGATCAGGGAGGGGCTTGCCATCGGCTGCAAGGTTACACTGCGCGGCAATAAGATGTATGAGTTTGCAGACCGTTTGATCAATCTTTCCTTACCGCGTGTCCGCGACTTCCGCGGTGTAAACCCGAATGCGTTTGATGGCAGGGGAAATTATGCGCTGGGTATCAAAGAGCAGTTGATTTTCCCGGAGATCGAGTACGATAAGGTGGATAAGGTCAGGGGTATGGATGTTATCTTCGTAACGACCGCAAAGAGCGACGAGGAAGCACGCGAGTTACTGACACTGTTCGGCATGCCATTCAGCAAATAGTCAGGAGGAAAATTTTATGGCAAAAACATCGATGAAGATCAAGCAACAGCGCAAGCAGAAATTCTCCTGCAGGGAATATAACCGCTGCAGAATCTGTGGGCGTCCACATGCATATTTAAGAAAATACGGAATTTGCAGAATCTGCTTCCGTGAGTTAGCATACAAGGGCGAGATACCAGGTGTTAAGAAGGCAAGCTGGTAAGGTTAGAAAGGAGGCAAACTATTATGGCAACGAGTGATCCGATTGCAGATATGCTTACGAGAATCCGCAACGCAAATACTGCGAAACATGATACCGTAGATGTCCCGGCTTCAAAGATGAAGATTTCCATCGCGGAGATCCTTTTAAAAGAGGGATATATCAAGAGTTTTGAGATCGAGGAAGTCGGCGGTTTCAAGAACATCCATATCACCCTGAAATATGGTAAGGATAAGAACACAAAGATTATTACCGGCTTAAAGAGAATCTCCAAACCTGGCCTTCGTGTATATGCGGGCAAAGAAGATTTACCGAAGGTACTTGGCGGCCTGGGTACCGCAATCATCTCTACAAACAAGGGTGTCCTGACTGATAAGGAAGCGCGCAAGGAGAATGTTGGCGGCGAGGTACTGGCATTTATTTGGTAAAACAGATTATTTTAATAAATGAGATAATATTTTAAATAAGTGTATTTAATACAGGAAATTTGTTGATAAAGTAGATCTATCAAAACAGATAGAATTGTGTAAGATCGTAACTTTGCCGGAAGGACGTTTTTGCCTGACGGGATAAAATAATCCATATGGAGAAATCCATGTATTAAGATGGAACGGTTTGATAAACTAGGTTTGTCTGTAAAAATGGGCTGATCTATCGATACGGTTTGACCGGGCAGCGCAAAAGACCCGGAAATGACGGATACCCCGAAAAGGGGGACTGTCCATAGAGAAAGAGAATTTTCCGCAAATGTGCGGCAAAACATTCCTGGCACGGAGAAGAAGTCGTTTCGGGAACCCTTATCCCATTCGATACTCTTTTCTACGGGGGACAGTGAGGGACTGTCAAACATTATATTAAGGAGGTACGGGCATGTCACGTATAGGGAAGATGCCAATCGCGGTTCCGGCCGGTGTGACGGTTGAGATTGCAGAAAATAATAAAGTGACTGTAAAAGGTCCAAAGGGGACGCTTGAGAGGGTGTTGCCTGCAGAGATGGAAATTAAGCTTGAGGGCGCAGAGATTGTCGTTACAAGGCCGAATGATCTAAAGAGGATGAAATCACTTCACGGCCTGACAAGGACGCTGATTGCCAATATGGTAACCGGTGTGACATCCGGCTACGAGAAAGTTCTTGAAATCAACGGTGTGGGCTACCGTGCGGCGAAGTCCGGCAAGGAGCTTACACTGACATTAGGATATTCCCACCCGGTGGTTATGGTGGATCCGGAGGGGCTTGAAACGGTGCTCGACGGACAGAACAAGATTACCGTAAAGGGGATCGATAAAGAAAAAGTTGGCCAATATGCTGCTGAAATCAGAGATAAGAGAAGACCTGAGCCGTACAAGGGTAAGGGTATCAAATATGCTGATGAGGTTATCCGGCGTAAAGTTGGTAAGACTGGTAAGAAGTAAAAGGAGGCGTGAAAGATGGTTAGTAAAGTATCAAGAAGTGAAGTCCGTATTAAAAAGCATAATAGAATGCGCAATCGTTTCGCCGGCACTCCTGAAAGACCACGTTTAGCTGTTTTCAGAAGCAATAACCACATGTACGCACAGGTGATCGACGATACCGTAGGGAACACGTTGGTTGCGGCTTCCACCCTGGATAAGGATGTAAAGGCTGAACTCGAAAAGACCAATGATGTTGCTGCTGCTGCATACCTGGGGAAGGTAATCGCAAAAAAGGCACAACAGGCAGGCATTACCGAGGTTGTATTTGACAGGGGCGGTTTCATTTATCAGGGGAAAGTTCAGGCATTAGCCGAGGCAGCGCGTGAAGCTGGCCTCAATTTCTAGGCAAGGAGGAGAACACATGAAACGTACAATCATTGATGCCAGTCAGTTCGAATTGGAAGATAAAGTAGTTTCGATTAAGCGTGTAACGAAGGTTGTAAAAGGTGGCCGCAATATGCGTTTCACCGCCCTGGTTGTAGTAGGGGATAAGAACGGCCATGTCGGTGCAGGCCTTGGCAAGGCAGCCGAGATCCCGGAGGCAATCCGCAAGGGAAAAGAGGATGCCATGAAGAAACTGATCGAGCTGCCTCTTGATGAGAACGGCAGCGTCCCGCATGATTTTGTCGGGAAGTTTGGCAGTGCGAGTGTGCTGTTAAAGAGGAGCCCGGAAGGTACTGGTATCATTGCGGGCGGTCCTGCGCGTAACGTGCTGGAGCTTGCAGGCTTTAAGAACATCCGTACAAAGTCGTTGGGCTCCAACAATAAGCAGAATGTCGTCCTCGCTACCATCAACGGTCTTTCCCAGTTAAAGACCCCGGAGGAAGTGGCGGCACTTCGCGGGATTTCGGTTGAGGAGCTTTTAGGCTAAGTTTATTTGGCGGCCAAAAGATTGGAGGAAAAAAATGGCAGAGAAATTGAAAATTACCTTGAAGAAGTCCACCATCGGCGCAATTCCAAAGCACAGACGTACCGTTACCGCTTTGGGTTTGAAGAAACTTAACAGTACCGTGGAATTGCCGGACAATGCTTCTGTAAGGGGCATGGTGGCTCAGGTAAGGCATTTGGTTAAGGTGGAAGAAATCTGAAAACAGGTAAGGAGGTGCAACGATGAATTTAACAGATTTAAGACCGGCAAGAGGTTCAAAGCAGGGCGATAAATTCCGCAAAGGCCGTGGACACGGCTCAGGTAACGGAAAGACCGCAGGCTATGGCCACAAGGGTCAGAAAGCGCGTTCCGGTGCCCCAAGGACAGGCTTTGAAGGTGGTCAGATGCCTTTGTACAGGAGACTTCCTAAGAGGGGTTTCCACAATAGGAACACGAAGGAAATCGTAGCTGTAAATGTAGATATGTTGAACAGGTTTGAAGACGGAGCAGAGGTTACGGCTGAAACTCTGGTAGCACTTGGTGTTATCAGCAATCCGAAGGACGGAGTAAAGATTCTTGGAAATGGAGAGTTAACTAAGAAGCTTAATGTCAAAGTATCCGCTTACAGCGCGAGCGCTATGGAGAAGATTAAGGCACTTGGTGGAAATGCAGAGGTGATCTAATATGTTTAAAACGCTTAGAAACGCCTTTAAGATCAAGGATATCCGCGCAAAACTGCTTTACACGCTGATTGCGCTGCTGATCGTCAGGCTCGGGTGTCTGATCCCGGTGCCTGGCGTGGACCGCGATTATTTCCAGCTTTGGCTGGATTCTACGATGGGAGATAACTTAGGTTTTCTTGATGCGTTGACAGGTGGTTCTTTTACAGAAATGTCCATTTTTGCATTGAACATTTCCCCGTATATCACTTCCTCCATTATCATGCAGTTGCTTACCATCGCCATCCCGAAGCTCGAGGAGCTGCAAAAGGATGGCGAGGAAGGTAGAAAGAAGATCGCTGAGATTTCAAGGTATCTTACGATCGGGCTTGCTATCATCGAGTCGGTTGCCATGACGATCGGCTTTAACAATACAAACGGTGTATTAAGGAGCGGTAGCCTCTTTACCAACATCGTTGTAATTACGGTTTCCTTCACGGCAGGTTCTGCGTTCCTGATGTGGTTAGGCGAGCGCATTACCGAAAAGGGTGTCGGGAACGGTATTTCCATGATCCTTTTGTTCAATATTGTGGCGAAAATGCCATCCGATATCAGCAATCTGGTAGAACGCTTTGTGACTGGCGCGGGCAGCGTTGGTATGGGGATTGTCGGCGCGGTTGTTATTGTGGCTGTTATCGTGGTAACGATTGTCCTGATTGTGCTGTTGCAGGACGCGCAGAGAAAGATATCCGTGCAGTATGCAAAAAAGGTGCAGGGTCGGAATATGGTCGGCGGGCAGTCTTCTTTTATCCCGTTAAAGGTAAATACAGCGGGTGTTATCCCGGTAATTTTTGCGGTATCCCTGCTGCAGTTCCCGATTATCATTTCCTCGTTCTTTGGGGTACAGGGGGAGCGCTCAACCTTATGGCGCAAGATCCTGTATATGTTTAACTCGAACAACTGGTTTAATTTTGATAGCTTCGGCGAATTTAAGTACACCCTGGGGGCAGTGCTTTATATTGCCATGATCATTTTCTTCGCGTATTTCTATACCTCCATTACTTTTAACCCGATGGAGATTGCGAACAACATGAAGAAACAGGGTGGTTTTATCCCGGGTATCCGTCCGGGCAGACCGACAACTGAGTATCTGAATAAAGTATTGAATTATATTATTTTTATCGGTGCGGTTGGTCTTACAATTGTAGCGATCATCCCTATTTTCTTTGCGGGTGCATTTGGGGCTAGGGTAAATTTCGGTGGTACTTCACTGATTATCGTGGTTGGTGTCGTACTAGAAACCCTTAAGCAAATCGAATCCCAGATGTTGGTGCGTCACTATAAAGGATTTTTGAATGATTAGGAACCATTCAGGTTCTTACTAATTGCGAAGCAATTTGCATGAATTGTTAAGCGTTTTTTGACAATTCATTCATGCAGTTTAAACTTCCAGGGTGGGGCGCTTATGTCCCACCCTGTTGAAGCATAAGTGTAAAACAGGGGCATAAGGTTGGAAATAAGCTTTTCAACCCGCAGGTTTTTTGCTGCGCCAAAACCTGAGCCATTGGCAGCTCCCCCCAATTTAAGTCGCAGCATGGAGGCTAAAATGAAGATTGTTATGTTGGGCGCGCCGGGTGCCGGCAAGGGCACACAGGCGAAGATGATCGCAGAGAAATATGGTATTCCGCATATCTCGACGGGCGATATCTTCCGTGCAAACATCAAGAACGGGACGGAACTTGGGAAAAAGGCGAAAACTTACATGGATCAGGGTGCCCTTGTGCCGGACGAACTGACACTCGAGCTGATTATGGATCGTTTTGCTAAGGATGACTGCAAGGACGGTTATGTGCTGGACGGTTTCCCGCGCACCATCCCGCAGGCGGAGGCGCTAAGGAGGGCTCTATCAGAAAAGGGCGATAAGCTGGATTATGCGATTAATGTGGAGGTTCCGGATGAGAATATTGTAAACCGTATGGCAGGAAGACGCGCATGCCTTTCCTGCGGCGGGACTTACCATATTGTATACAACCCAACCAAAAAAGAAGGCATCTGCGATGCCTGCGGCGGCGAACTGGTGCTGCGGGATGATGATAAGCCGGAAACCGTGGCGAAACGGCTTGATGTTTATCACACCCAGACACAGCCTCTTATCGAGTTTTATGCTGGCGAGAAGATCTTAAAAGAGGTGGATGGCACGAAGGATGTAGCTGAAGTATTTGACGCTATCACGGCAATTCTTGCCGGATCGGTTGATGCCTAGTTTTTGGAGGCGTGCAATGTCAGTATCGATAAAGTCAGAAAAAGAGCTTGCGCGGATGCGCGAGGCAGGAAAAATCCTTTCTGAGGTGCATGATTGCTTAGAGGCACTGATTGCGCCGGGCATTACGACGAAGGAGCTTGACCGCCGGGCATATGAACTGATATGTGCCCATGGCTGCACGCCGTCCTTCCTGAATTATAACGGTTTTCCAGCTTCCATCTGCGCTTCGGTCAATGAGGAGGTTATCCACGGGATACCTAGCAAGAAGCGGGTATTGAAAGAGGGGGATATCATCAGTATTGACGCTGGGGTAATCTATGAGGGTTACCATTCGGATGCGGCGCGTACCCATGCGGTGGGATGTATATCACCGGAAGCAAGGAGGCTGATTGAGTCCACAAAACAAAGTTTCTTTGAGGGCATAAAGTTTGCTAGGGCGGGCTGTCATCTGTTTGAGATTTCAGCCGCCATCGAGGACTATATTGTGGCAAAAGGATATAGCTGCGTGCGGGATTATGTCGGGCATGGTGTCGGGGCGAAGCTGCATGAGGAGCCGGAGGTGCCGAATTTCCACCAGAAGCGGCGCGGCATAAAACTGGTGCCGGGTATGACGCTTGCCATCGAGCCGATGGTTAATATGGGGAAGCCAGACGTATATGTGCTGGATAATGACTGGACGGTGGTGACGGAGGATAAAACCCTCTCCGCACATTATGAGAACACCATCCTGATCACGGACGGGGAGCCGGAAATCTTATCGCTTAGGGCATAAGATTGGAACCAGGAAAAGCCGGAATTAAAATATCAAGAAGGAATCACAAAAACCGGAAAGGAGAATTCCATGTCAAAATCGGATGTAGTAGAGATCGAGGGAACCGTGGTAGAAAAGCTGCCAAACGCAATGTTCCAGGTGGAGCTTGAAAACGGCCACCGCGTGCTGGCGCATATCAGCGGCAAGCTGCGCATGAACTTTATTAAGATTGTGCCTGGCGACAAGGTAACACTTGAACTGTCGCCTTATGACCTGACAAAAGGACGTATTATCTGGAGGGATAAATAAAGAACAGGGAGGGGCTTTTCTCCAAAGCCCCTCCCTGTGGGCATTCTGCCTAAAAATCCTATGAAAAATTGCTTAAAAATTGGAAAAAATATTCTTGCATTTCCTGTCCGCTTTTGTTATAATAATAAGCGGACTTTTTTCGAAAGGAGTGAAAGAGATGAAGGTTAGATCTTCCGTGAAACCGATTTGCGAAAAATGTAAAATCATCAAGAGAAAGGGCGCGATCCGTGTGATCTGCGAGAACCCGAAACACAAGCAAAGACAGGGCTAAGTCCAATTGCAATGTCTTGGCAAAGAGCATTGCAATTGTTTCTATATATGGAAACAGTTCTTGCTTTCTGTGTTACAATCGTCCGTCGTACCATACGTTATGAGCCTTTAGCAAGCCCGTTTTTCGGATACGCCATCCGGGAAGACGTGTAGGGCGGACAAAATTGTGATATTGTGGGGTGGTGCAGCATTGTGTAAAGTGCTGCGGGCTGCCTTTAGCCGGGGCGATGGATTTTTCATTCCGGCTTTCAGTTCCGACAGGATCGGGCTGTCACAATTTAAAGCGGCTGATGTGATGCCAGCCCATTTTGCCCTTTTGGGCACCCGTATAAAGACACGCGGGGCAGGGTTGTATATCACAAAAAAGTATTATTACTAATTTTTACTATCAATCTAATTTTATGGAGGTGCAATACACATGGCTCGTATTAGTGGTGTAGACTTACCTAGGGAGAAGCGTGTGGAGATCGGGCTTACTTATG
>CAMWUU010000043.1 GCA_947177515.1 uncultured Lachnospiraceae bacterium | reverse complement strand
TTATTTCCCCCTGTCGCGTACAAGTTGTATTTTATTATACTACAAGTTCATAATAATGTAAATACAAGGTGAAATAAACTTACCTTTTAATTAATGGATTTTAAGAATTTTGGCTGGTGTTTTCTGGTATTATATGTTAAAGTATAAGTGATTTTGAAACGCGGAAAAAACAGGAACCGGAGCAAATGGATGAAATGAAGACGATTATTGTAGATAGTGATGAAATATCGCGGGAAATTTTATTATTCTTCGTAAGCACGATCAATATGTTAGATATTGTCGGTGCTTTTAATAACCCATATGATGCAATTGAATATGTGGAAAACCATTCCATTGATCTGGTTATACTGGATGTCCAGACTGCGGGTATGGATGGGATTGAGCTCGGGGGAAAGTTGCGTGAAATTGACCCAGAGCTGACATTGATCTGCACTACGGCGGAAAAGATTTATGCTATGAGTGGGCTGCGCCTTAAAGTGGCGGCATACCTTATGAAACCGCTGAACCGCAATGAAGTTCTATATGCAATTGAATCGGCAAGGCTTTTAGCAAAGCGTAACCAAAAACATATTTATGCGCGCACATTCGGTTATTTTGATCTTTTTGTGGATGGAAAGCCTATTCTGTTCAAAAGTGCAAAGGCAAAAGAACTCTTAGCATTTTTAATTGACAGGCAAGGCGGGACAGTGACAACGGATCAGATTATAAATGTATTGTGGGAGGATAGACCAAACGACGAGGCAACACAGAACTTGTGCAGTAAGATTGTGAAAACCCTGAAAAAGGAGCTGGAGGAATATAAAGTTGGCAATATCCTGATCCAGAGGAGGGGGATAAGAAGTATTGATATGAGCCAGGTGGACTGTGATATGTATGAATTGATGAAGGGAAATGTGGAAGCAAAAGAACAGTTTTTTGGAGATTATATGTTGGAGTACAGTTGGGCAGAAGGAAGGGCGGAGTCCCTAAAGATACGATCTGAAAAGATTCCGGACAAGAAAAATTGAGTTTTGAGGGCAAAATTCCATTTCGATTCCATTTGCGTTCAGAAGCTTTGTGTTATAGTATCATCGGAGCAAAAATTACGATCAGGGAGAATAAGGAGGAGTTATGGCAGCAAAAGAAAAATATTTCTATGAGCCGCGGCCGGAGCAGTATGACAACTATGGGGTGAACTACACTACATATGGGATCTTCCTGAACAGGGATGGCGAAATGATCCCAGTACAGCACGATGTGACGTTGCAGGCAGGGGAAGCAGAACGCATTTGTTGTTTGTTGAACAAACATGAGCTTGATGTGGAGCAAGCGAAGTACGTGATTGAGGACTGCGTTGTCGAAACTTATCTTGTATAGCACCGTGGATGTTTACGGGGCAGAGTAAATGGGGTTACAGGTCTGCCGGTTTTCCATAAGGTTATATCTTTTTTCGTCTGCGGGCGATATTCTTGCAGTATTCTGAACAGTTCTCATAAGCCGCCCCCGTGGGTTATAATCCGCGGGGGCGGTCTTTCTTTGGTACTGGATTATGGATAAATGGTTTGATAGTTTTTGAAGTTGAGGGATGGTAATTAAATTTGGGATATGGTATAATGTCGTCATACATTATACCAGTGCCTGTTCGCATCCGACCGGAGGAACTGCACAAAAGTGCGGAGAAAAATTCCACAGCGAACGGTGCGCATACGTCGTGGAAACATGTTCTAAGAACATAGTATAATAAAACAGACATGATACCAGCACCAGTTCGCTTTCGGCCAACGGATTTCAGGTAAAATTTACACTGTGGATGAAAAAATCTTTGCATTGGCGTTAAGGTGTTTTTGTTCCGAAGTAGTTCTTTGTCCTGGGTAGAAAAAACCAAAGAACATGTATTACAGGATTAAAGTATTCTAAAAATGTAAGAGGCGATTGGAGGAAAGAGTATGGTTGAGGAAAAGCTGCAGGAGTTTTTATGCCAGGAAACAGCGGTAGAGGAACTGGGAAATGAGTCGCTGCTTCATGGTTGCCCGGAATTCGGGCAGATGATTGGTAAGGCAATTAATGATGGTAACCTGGTTCCATTTTCTGTTGAACTGAGCGGACACCTAGAGGAAATGGACTTGTACAAAGCAAGTCTTTTGTCAAATTTTATCGGTTTTGTGTGTGAAAAGGAGGGGGACACGTCAGCGGGCGAAGGAGTTGTCCGTTTGTTTGCGGCAGCCTGCACAAAGGTATATGATTTGTTCCGCAGTACGGAGGTTGAAGGTGAGTGCCAGCTCCCGCCGGATTTGCCGGAACTTTATGCGAAAAACAGGGAATGGGCAAAGGCGTATTATGGATTTAATGTTCTCTGCGTTTCTACAATGGCTTTTCTTACAAGGGATCCTGAGTTAAGAAGGTTTCTTGCCCAGTTTGCCCTTGATGACCAGATTGATTTCTTGGTTGAAGAAACGCCAGAATCTCCATATCTGAAGTCAATTTTTTATGTGGGCAGCATGTTGAAAACTTGCAGCAATCTGAAATTACTGGTATTGCAGCCGGGAAGGCAGCAGGGATTTTATGCAACGGCAAATGATATAAATAACTGCTTCCATCTGTTGTTTTTAATGGAGGAACAGATTGTTAAGAACTGTTGCGAAAAATATGGTGCAAAGAATTTTTTGGCAACAGATTCCATGGTAAGGCTGGCACATGGGGAATATCCTGATGATGTATGGAAGGAATCGTATACCACATGTTTTATGGAATGTAATTATACATCGGCGGATCATGCAAGTTTTAAAAATGATGATGCTATGGCTCTGATCTGGGGGGAAATGTCGCCACAGGAGATTCCAGTAGTGGATGGGCGGGCGGTCATTGTTCTGCTTGATGACGGTCCAAGCAGGAGTTTTAGTGCATCATTTTTAATGGTTCAACATGAAGCGCTGAATCCTTATGTCCGTATTGAGGAAGAACTCTCGGAAGAAGAATATAAAATATGGATGGAAAAAATTGGAAATATAATGGGAAAATAATATTTATCAGATTGAAACAGGCTATTTTGGGGTGATTTGTGAGATAAGTTTGTCAATTTTTACTCCATAATTTTGTCCTGTCCGGATACGGAAAAGTGGAAGTCCAATTGCGGCATACAGCCTGTTTTTAAAGTAATCTGTCCGTTTTGCCTGTTCTGAGTTATGGGATGGGTCATCCAACTCAATTGCAGCCAGAATATGTAGGGAAGAATCACATATCAGGAAATCAACATGGCGTGATTTGATATAACCTCGGTATTTCATCCGCTCCTTTGCCGTAACACGGATAAAATCTTCCAGGCGGACTTTTGGGCAGATTAGTAAATTTGCAGAATCACATTTTTTCTTTAGAACACCATAGAAGATATATTCTGTTTTTGTCAGCAGATGTTGGCGGCGGTAACATTCGGAAAGATCTACATATCTGGGATTTTGGGGGCGGCTGTAAGAGTCTGGCCGCCCCTTTGCTGATCTTTCAGCAATTGTTCTGGATATTTTAAGAAAAATGCAGTAAATTGCAGAGATTATTATAACTATTGCAATCAGTAGAATAAATATCCGACTTGTATCTTCAGGCATTTTAGTTGACTCCTTTCGGTAGTATGATTGCACTTATTCCGGCTCCTGGTTAAGAGTTTGTATTAATAGGAAACAGATTGGAAACCAGGATTGACACGAATTGATAGAAACGATAAAATAGTTATATTGTCGCACCAAGCAACAAAGATGGGGGTTTCTGCGCCCTTTCCAAAAAATGGGGGAAGTTAAGCAGTAAGGTGCAAAAGTGATTTTGTAAAAAAAAAGCACCTGCCCCAGGGATGTTTCCCCAAAACTGGTACTTTACATGCGCGATCAGGGGCTCGAACCCTGGACACCCTGATTAAGAGTCAGGTGCTCTACCAACTGAGCTAATCGCGCTTCTTTCTTCTGTTGAAGAAGTCCTCTCCCTCAACGCAAGATTGATTATATACCATGTTTAAAAAAAAAGCAAGTCTTTTTTTTAAAAAATTTAAAAAATTTTTTAAGGTTCTAAAAATATACGTATTATGCATAGAAAAGTGGTATAATGTACTTGCCCCTTAAGAAGAATCATCCTTATTCAAAATCTAATCAATTTTTTAGTTGAATTCATTTCAAACAATGTCTATAATAGTAAGAAGGAACCGGGTTAAAAACCAGAAAGAGGAAATAGATGGCAAATAAAGTAAAATTAAAAGAGCGTTTTCGTTCTGCAAAGCAAAAACTTCCAGCCAAAAAAAAGGAACCTCTGGAATATGGACCAATCGAAATCCGTATGCTTTCAGAAGAGGAGGTAAGCAGGGAGGAAGAAAAATCAGATCATGCATTGATTGAGGAGTTGAATGGGAGCGAGGGGGGAGAAGAGCATAAATTTGAATCGAACAGAAAATATTTTACTATAAGTATTTATGCACTTTTTACTATTATGGCAGCGGCAATCTTTGTCTGCCTGATTGCAAATTTTGGGGCGGTCAGTTTATGGTTAAAGGGACTGGCAGGTATTTTGTCCCCATTTTTGGCTGCATTTTTGATCGCTTTTATTCTAAATCCCCTGGTTAATTGGCTTGAGATTAATTTTTTCAAGAAGCTTTTGCGGATTCAGAGGGCGAAACTACGGGTAGCACTGTCCATAGTTACTACTTATATCTTGTTATTAAGTATAATAATTATAGGAATGATCTACGTGATTCCGCAGATTACAGATAGTATTGTTGGGGTGGCCGGGGATGTGACAGTGCAGCTTAATGAGATTTATGAAAAGCGCTTTACTTACGAGAGTATGTTACAGGAATATTTCCCGGAGATTGACCTGAAATTCATTGCGGACAAGATCGAGGAAATGTGGCCAACCCTGTTGTCTGCTGTAACAAATATGACAAAGGATTTGGTGCCAAAAGTAATTGGCATGACTGTATCTGTGGCAAAGTTGGCGATCAATATCCTGTTATCCATTGCCATTTCAATTTATATGCTTTTAGATAAGCGCAAATTGATAAAGATGGGGACACAGGTGGTATATGCTACGCTTTCGACTTCACGTGCTAAGATATTTTGTGCTAGGATGCGGGAGTGCAGCAGGATCTTTTCCGGGTTTGTCAGCGGTAAGGCACTGGATTCCCTGATTATAGGTATTATCTGTTTTATAGCAACTTCGCTGTTAGGGTTAGAATATGAGGTGCTGATCAGTGTAATTGTTGGTATTACTAATATGATCCCATATTTTGGACCGTTTATTGGTGCAGTACCGGGGGTTGTGCTCTATCTTTGTATCAAACCTGTGGACGCAGTGGTATTTGTGATAATGATCTTTGTTCTGCAACAGTTTGATGGTTGGGTACTAGGACCAAAAATCCTTGGCGATTCTACGGGACTTTCTCCGCTTTGGGTTATTTTCGGTATTACAGTGGGCGGTGCTTATGGTGGTGTGATCGGAATGTTTTTGGGAGTGCCGCTGGTTGCGGTGGCAGCATATCTGCTGAACCAGGCGATCAGCAGTGTACTGAAAAAGAAGCGAATTGATGTTTCGTAAGAAGATGTAAGAAAATATTTAGAAAGTTAGGGACAGTGACAAGAACCGTATTCCTGTTACTGTCCCTATATTTTTTATGATATTATATTAATAGAATTAAAGACCAATCAGACTGATCATTTCTTCTTTTGACAATGCGCCAAGATGCTGGTTTACTGCTACCCCATTTTTAAATACGATAAAAGTCGGGATTGACATTACATTGTACTTTTCCGAAGTTGCCGGGGCTTCCTCGACATTAAGCTTAACAACTTTCGCGCGTCCTTTTAAATCTTCTGAAAGCTGCTCTACCACTGGGGCAACCCTTTTACAAGGTCCACACCAGTCTGCAAAAAAGTCTACTAAAACAGGAAGTTCCGCCTTTAAAACCTCCGCCTCGAAATTGCTGTCGTTTACATATTGCATAAGTACCTTCTTTCTGCGCTGTCCATAAAAATGATTGTAATTCCTGTGTACGGGTAATTATATTCCGCCCACAGCGCTGGTGCGGAAATCAATGCCCGCGTTTGCGTTTTTTGGAGGATTTGCCGAATGATTGCAGTGTCCGGTTCACCTCATCAAAATTTCGTTTTAAAACGACGGCCTGTCGGTTCAAACCAGGCTGTGAGTCAAAAAAACGGCTTAGAAAACGTTTAAAGGAAGATGCCATGGAAAATACCCCGCATGAATTGCTGCATATAAATAAGAAAAGTTTTTGCAGCAAAGACAGTTGCGAGCCTTTCTTATTATGCAGTGTTTTTTATAGTATATGCATATATTTTCCCATGGTATACATTCCTGCCCCAGCAGTTAGGAAACCGGATTGGAAATATCGGGTGCTAAAGATGTGGCATCAATACTGCATATTGCTGGAATCCCCTGCTTTGTTGGAGGAAATGCGACAAAACGATGAATGGGGTTTCCTAGGGCGGAGAAACGTTCTTCATATTCTGTCATTACATTTTCCACCATATACTGGCTGTGGTGCAGGTCGTAGGAGATTTCCCTAAGATTCCAGCCTGTTTCCTCTGCCTGGCTCAAAGAGAAATCAAAAAGTGCCCGGTTGTCCGTTTTGAATTCGATTTGTCCGCCTGCCTGCAAAAATTTCAGGTAACGTTCAAGGAATTCTTTTGAAGTTAGTCGCCTTTTGGCATGCCGTTCCTTTGGCCATGGGTCGGAGAAATTTAAATAGATTCGGGAAACTTCCCCAGGGGCGAACACGCCTTCAAGATGTTCCGCTCCATACCGCAGAAAGGTGAGGTTTGGGCATTCCCCGATTGCTTCCCGCTTCGTGACAGCCCGGATCAGTACGCTCTCGTATAATTCAATGCCGATATAATTGATCCCTGGATTTTTTTGTGCCAGCGAAGTGATAAATTTTCCTTTTCCCATACCGATTTCAATATGAAGTGGATGGTTGTTGCCAAAGAATTCATTCCAGCGTCCACGGTACTGCTCTGGTTTTTGTACAACGTAGGGACTTAAGGCAATTGCTTCCTTTGCTCCCTTGATATTGCGTAATCTCATATACTTTACTCCATGCGTGAATTGGATACAGTGCTTTGTTGCAGGAATTGTGCGGTTACCATCCTGCTTCTAACCCCTGCTATAAAACAGGTTTGCCGTCATTATATACGATTTTGGTAAGATATTCAATAGGAAATTTTCAAATCTATTATTATTGCATTTGCCGGGCTTTGGCGGAGATTATCGGGAGAAAATTTCTATATTTTGTGGTGCGTTGTAATCTAGAACCCATAGTATTAGTTCTAAGATACTTTTATCTTTTGTAAATGGAATTCGTTGTTTTACTAACATGTCTTCCTGGAAAAGAAAGATTGAAAATTTATCCAATGTGCAGACTTTTTCCAAAAACTTTACTACAGAATTGTTTTTTAGTTTTTCGTTCCAATCTTCTGCTTCGTCTGGATCGTTTGATTCTAATGCTGTTTCCATATTATACATATAAAACACAATATCATCCAATGGGTTTCGATAATCTAAAAATTGATCGACAACGCTTGTGATTTTTAAAGTTATTTGATCTGCGCTAATTGGATCCTCTTTATAAGCTAATGGAAGGTTGTAATCAACGCGCTCCATCAACACTTTACCAGGGTAGTCTGAACCGATTATGGTATCGTATTTTAGTCTGTAATAGGTGTCACGATCCACTTCATTAAACTTGGTATTGATATAATCTTTTTTGGATAAAGATATAAATAATTCATGACTCATAAAATATCTCCTTTTATTTCGTAAAGTTAAGTGATAATTGAAAGTTATGGGCATAATGGAAGGGAATGGACATGGGTCTGTTTGTAAGACCCTTGCGTCAACTACATTTTTCTGTCTGCATTTCTGATACTGCTCACCATCGAATACAAAGGTATATCCCATGATACATTTCGGATTACAATCATCAGGATTGATAAGCCGTTTGCAGAAGGATGTTTTCTTGATTTCCTTTTTTACCTTTTCGGGCAGTGTATCAAGAAAACTTTGATATTCTTGTATCTGTTCGGGATAAATACGGAGTTTCATTCCCGTTTTTCGGGATACGAATGTTGCCAAAGTCTTTTTGCTGCTGTTTAACACATAGGACACAACATAGCCACTTTTTTGTAATTTTATGTTGCATTTACAGCCATTTCCTGTCAGATACTCGTTGATTTTGTTTACAAAGCTGCGGAAACGCTTATCAACAGTTTCCATAAACATATGCTCTTTAATATAATTCATGCTTTGGTTAATCTGCGAACCCATTCCATGAGATACCTCCCCGCACGTATTGTGTTTTGCAAACCTAAATTTGTCTTTATTATTATAAGGCTTATCGTTAAATTTTTCTTCTCTATCCTTGCACAAAAAAGAGAGGTGGCTATTTAATAATTATATTTGCTTTTTCTTGCCCCACATAGGCAAGGGTGGATTCAAAACCATAATATAAGTTCTTCATTTTAATTTATCTTTATTTTCTATCATACACACTCTCCTGTCAATAGGTTAATATATACGAATGCAAGAATATTCGGTTTATTATCCCCGATCAGTTCACAGGATGCCGAATTGTATACTATAAATGTAAGTGTTTCATCTTCAACAGAAACGCCATAACTTAATGTAGTACAGTGATTTTTAATTGATATTTTATTTGTATAATAGTTTTCAAAATATTTTTTTTGCTAAATTAGTGGCTTGATCTTGTTTTATCAATTTCACATTTTGTTTTGATGGCATTACAGCAAACTCACGGTTTAATTTCGGGAAATTATGTGGGACAGCACGCTAGGAACAGTCTTCCTTTAAAAGATAAAGGATGGCACGAAAGATATTGTAAAGGTCATATGTCCGTGAATGGAGGACTTTTTTGGAAGCAGAAAGTTCTATTCGTATGGTTTTAAGCTGTTCCCGTTTCGGGGAAGCTGGCATTTTTGTGCGAACATTCAATGTAGCCGAAACCGTACCGATGTATATGCTTTGTATATGAAATGTATTTGATGGTTAGCCTTACTTGCCTACATTATGTATAGGCAAATGCAGCCAACTATCTTGGATATTTTATACAAAGGAACTTAAAGTAAAATCCGCTATTTGTTAACTGCATGATGATGCTTTATGTTTCACCTTAGTATGCTATTATAAGGCACTTAATTTTTGCCCTATAAAAGCGGATATGTTATAAAATGGTTGCTTTTCTGGTTGATTTTGGTATAATGGAGGTGGGGGAATGATTTTCGGTTTGGAAAGGAGAGGGTTATATGGATGAGAAGGTGGTGCAGCTTACCGAAATGTTCCGGGAGAGCAAAAATATTGTGTTTTTTGGGGGTGCGGGTGTTTCGACGGCAAGCAATATACCGGATTTCCGCAGTTCTGGGGGGATTTTCAGCAAGAAGCTGAATACACAGCTAACACCGGAACAGCTTGTGTCACATACTTTTTATATGCGCTACCCGGAGGAGTTTTACAATTTTTATAGGGAGAATTTGCTTTATCCGCAGGCAAAGCCGAACGATTGCCATATTGCGCTGGCTAAGTTGGAAAAGATGGGGAAACTAAGGGCGGTGGTGACCCAGAATATTGACGGGCTGCATCAAGCGGCGGGCAGCAGGGTAGTATATGAATTGCACGGTTCGGTTCTGCGCAATTACTGTACGGAGTGCGGGAAATTTTATCCGATGGAGTATGTTCATGATGCTGATGGTGTTCCGCACTGTGAAAGCTGCGGAGGGAGGATTAAGCCGGATGTTGTGTTGTATGAGGAAGGGCTTGACCAGGAGGTTATCTCGGGTGCGGTGCGCGCGATTGAAATGGCGGACATGCTGGTGATCGGCGGAACTTCACTGGTAGTCTATCCGGCGGCAGGGCTAATCGATTATTTTCGTGGGAAACATCTGGTATTGATTAACAAAAGTGTTACTCCGGCGGATGGGAAAGCGGAGCTTGTGATTAATGATGATATTGCAAAGGTTATGAAAGAAAGTGTGGATGCTTTGGGAGTATAACGGGTATCATAGGATGGATCTGAAAACTCATGTCCGATATATCCTAGATATACAAAGGGTGATTGGTACCATGATATGGGGCTTGCGACTCGGATGAGTTTTTCAGAAAAATTGCATCCCGTGCGAAAAAAAGCACAATTTGCACGAAGGAAAGCTATATTTTACTTGCCATTTTCAGCAAATTGTAGTATAATTTAGAAAAAGTAAAATTATTTTACATTTTTTTAAAATTTTGATACTAATTTAAAAAAGGAGGATTTATAAAATGAAGTTTTTTGTTGACACAGCGAATGTGGAGGACATCCGGAAGGCAAATGACATGGGCGTGATCTGCGGCGTTACTACAAACCCGTCCCTGATTGCGAAGGAAGGCCGTGATTTCAATGAGGTGATTAAAGAGATTACTTCCATTGTGGACGGGCCGATCAGTGGTGAGGTTAAGGCGACGACAGTTGATGCGGAAGGCATGATCAAGGAAGGCCGTGAGATTGCAGCAATCCATCCGAATATGGTTGTTAAGATTCCGATGACTGTTGAGGGCTTAAAGGCGGTGAAGGTGCTTTCTGCCGAGGGTATTAAGACGAATGTGACCCTGATTTTCTCCGCAAACCAGGCACTTCTTGCAGCAAGGGCAGGTGCAACCTATGTTTCCCCGTTCCTTGGCCGTCTGGATGATATTTCTACGCCGGGTATCGACCTGATCCGCAACATTGCTGATATCTTCAATATTTATGGTCTTGAAACCGAGATTATCGCAGCGAGTGTGCGCAACCCGATCCATATTACGGATTGTGCGCTTGCAGGCGCGCATATTGCGACGGTTCCGTACAGTGTTATTGTACAGTGCACAAAGCACCCGTTGACTGACCAGGGGATTGAAAAATTCAAGAAAGACTATGAGGCTGCTTTCGGGAAGCAGGATTAAGTATTCGGGACTAAAAACAGTATGTGCCCTCCGTCGGCTTGGAGGGCACATATAAAACTTTACAGCAAAAGCCCGGGGGAGCGCGGGAAGGGATTTTAATGAGCAGGGCGGATGAAATCTTTTCCAAGACAAAAGGTGTTACGATGGGACTTTTGCAGAACTTAACATGGAGGATTTATTTATGAGTAATCTTGATACAATGTCGGTAAACGCGATTCGTGTGCTGGCAGCAGATGCCGTACAGAAGGCAAAATCCGGCCATCCGGGACTCCCGCTTGGCAGTGCGGCGATGGCGTATGAACTTTGGGCAAAGCATATGAACCACAATCCGGCAAACCCGGACTGGCCGAACAGGGATCGTTTTATCCTTTCCGGCGGACATGGTTCCACCCTGCTGTATTCACTCCTTCACTTGTTTGGCTATGGCCTGACAAAGGAAGACCTGATGCAGTTCCGTCAGCTTGATTCCCTGACACCGGGGCATCCGGAATACCGTCACACAAGGGGCGTGGAGGCGACAACGGGACCGCTTGGCGCAGGTATGGGTATGGCAGTCGGCATGGCGGCGGCAGAGGCACATCTGGCAGCGAAATTTAATAAGGAAGGCTATCCAGTTGTTGACCATTATACTTATGTGCTCGGCGGCGACGGCTGTATGATGGAAGGTATCTCCTCGGAGGCTTTTTCCCTTGCAGGCACATTGGGGCTTGGCAAGCTGATTGTTTTATATGATTCAAACCAGATTTCTATTGAGGGTAGCACTGATATTGCGTTTACTGAGGATGTGAAGAAGCGTTTTGAGGCATTCGGCTTCCAGACCCTTGTGGTAGAAGATGGTAACAATCTGGAAGAAATTGGAAAAGCTATCGAGGAAGCGAAAGCGGACAAAACCCGCCCAACGATGATTACTGTAAAGACACAGATCGGCTTTGGTTGCCCGGCAAAACAGGGTAAGGCCAGTGCTCATGGCGAGCCTTTGGGTGACGATAATGTTAAGGCACTCAAAGAGAATCTTGGCTGGCCGAGTGATGAGCCGTTCTTTGTACCGGATGAAGTTTATGCAAATTACAGGGATATCGCATCGGCAAAGGCTGAGGTTGAGGATGCCTGGAACAAGATGTTTGCAGAATACTGCGAGAAATATCCGGAGATGAAGAAGGCCTGGGATGAGGAATTTGACTTTGAGGTTGCAAAGAAACTGATTGACGACGAGGCGTTCTGGGCATATGAGGACAAGCCGGAGGCAACCCGTAATCTTTCTGGACAGGTATTAAACCGTCTTAAGGATAAGGTTCCGAATCTTGTCGGTGGTGCTGCCGACCTTTCCCCATCCACCAAGACTTATATGAAGGATATGGGCGATTTTTCGAAGGCGGATTATGCGGGCAGGAATATGCACTTTGGTGTACGTGAACTTGCGATGGCAGCGATTGGAAATGGTATGACGCTGCATGGTTTGCGTGCGTTCGTTTCGACCTTCTTTGTATTCAGCGATTATGTAAAGCCGATGGCAAGACTTTCCTCGATTATGAAGATTCCAACCACTTACGTGCTGACACATGACAGTATCGGTGTTGGCGAGGACGGTCCGACCCATGAGCCGATTGAGCAGCTTGCGATGCTGCGTTCCATGCCGAATTTCCATGTGTTCCGTCCAGCGGATGCAACTGAAACGATCGCAGCGTGGTATTGTGCAGTGACCTCGGTTGAAACACCGACCGCCCTGGTACTTTCAAGACAGAATTTGCCACAGCTTTCGGGTTCTTCGAAGGAAGCATTAAAGGGCGCTTATGTGCTTGAGGATTCCACGAAGGATGTTCCGGATGCAATCATTATTGCGACGGGATCCGAGGTTTCCCTTGCGGTTGAGGCGAAAGCCGAACTTGCGAAGGACGGTGTTGATGTGCGCGTTGTTTCCATGCCTTGTATGGATATTTTTGAGGAGCAGTCCGACGAGTATAAAGAGTCCGTTCTTCCGAAGAGTGTCCGCGCAAGGGTAGCAGTGGAAGCGCTCGGCGATTTCGGCTGGGGCAAGTATGTGGGGCTTGACGGCAAGACCATCACAATGAAGGGCTTTGGTGCTTCTGCACCAGCGGCAACACTGTTTAAGAAGTTCGGGTTCACGACGGAGAATGTTGTGGCAGCAGTGAAGGAAGTCATTAAGTAAATTAGAAATAACGGGATAATTTGAGAATGCCAGGGGCTTATTTTTGTTGGAGATTTTATTCTGGCTGAGATAAAAAATTCCTTTTATTTACGGGCAAAGTTGAAAGACAAAGTTCTGGAAAGATAACTACCCATAAGACAGTATCAATAAACAAATTGATATTAGGGTAGTTGCATTTAAGGTGGAAAAGTAAAATGGGTGTATCACTACGGGTGATATACCCATTTTGCTTATTTTAAAGTATTATTTTGAATATAGGAAAATGTATAGTTCTATGTTAAAATAACCACGACGGCTTTTCCTTATGCTACTGTGTGACAATGCCGTCGTGTGGCAGATTTGTCTTATGTGTATTTAGTGCGTAAGTTTCATATTTAAAAGTTTATTCCCATTTGAAATATTTTACAGAGATAGCAAAACAAAGGAGTGTAACAACGCTCATGATAGCAACCGGAAACAAGGCATTTTCAATCGGCAATCCAAGAAAAGTTGCTTTCATTAGTTTGATACCCTGTGTTAACGGAAAGATACTGATAATCTTTTGCATAACAACGGGCATAACTTCAAAGGGTAGTGTCGCGCCTGAAAAAATCAGCATGGGGAAATACAGAATGCTGGCAATCATACTCGCGCTTTTCATGTTTTTAGCAATCCCACCAACCAACAAGCCTATACTCAAAGTTGATACCATAGTCAAAAGCCAACTTCCCAAGAATAACAGGAAAGAACCATGTATTTTTATTTTCCAAAACAGCATGGCGGCAGCGAAGAGGGTAAGTATTGACACTATGCAATAGATAACATAAATCAAAAATTCTACTAAAAGTAATTTTGCCGGACTGACAGGGGTAACTTGAAAACGCTTCAAAATTTTTCGTTCCCGGTATTCTGATATGACAAGGGGCAAACCCATTAGCCCACCCGCACAAATGGAGATACAGCATAGTGCGCCAAAGGACTGTTCCATAAAAGTGTATGTCGTCCCGTCTGCAGCGGGTTTTGTTCCGTAAATGAAGCCAAGTAAACCTAAGACAATCAGTGGCATAAAAACAGCGAAAATAACCATATTCATGTTTCTAATATTTAATTTTAATTCGTTTTTCAAGAGAATTCCAAATGATTTCATTCTTTTTCTACCTCCTCGCCGGAAAGCATAAGATAAGCGTCCTCAAAGTTTTCGCACTTACTGATTTTCTTTGCCTGTTCAACGGTTCCGAGAAATACGGATTTCCCATTTCTCAAAATACAAATTTCATCACATAGGGCTTCCACTTCGTCCATGAAGTGGGAAGTTAAAAAGATAGTTAATCCTTTGCTTTTTAATTCAGATAATATTTTCCAAACATCACGCCGGGCTTTTGCGTCAA
>CAMWUU010000042.1 GCA_947177515.1 uncultured Lachnospiraceae bacterium | reverse complement strand
GCATCAAACACCTCATTTGCCCACATAAAGGTTACCAGATCCTCTGTTTCCGATAGATTTACAAGGCTGTGTGTCCATCCCGGGATCATATAAACGGCCTGGGGGGTTCCACCCTGTACCTCAAATTCCACCACCTCATCCGTCCCAACCTTACGCTCCCGCACCAGCCCATGCCCGGAAACCACCACAAAGATCTCCCACTTGCTGTTATGCCAGTGTTCACCCTTTGTTGCACCCGGCCTGCTGACATTTACGCTAAACTGCCCATGCCCCACGGTTTTTAATAGTTCCGTAAAACTTCCCCTTTTATCCCGGTTTGTTTTCAGGCCAAAGATAAATTTTTCCTTTGGCAGGTAGGTCAGATACAGGCTGTATAACTTCTTTTCAAAACTTCCCCCCGGCATCCCCGGCATTATAAGGGCTTCGGACTGTTTTTTAAAGCCTTCCAGCAAATCCACAATCGTCCCCAGTTTCACCCGGTAAGTGGCTGGGATATAGCAATACCGTCCCCCCGCATCCTCCTGGGGTACCATCCCCTCCTGCATACTTCCACCCTGGTTTGCTTCCCCCTTCTCCCCCGGGTACCAGCAATGTTTCTCCTTCCCCTCTAGCAGGTCAAACATCCCTTCCACCAGGTCATCGATATACAATAATTCCAGTTCGGTATCCCGGTCCTTTACCTGGTAGGGCAGGCCATTTGCCACCGCATGGCAGAACGTGGATACCGCAGAATTATAATTCGGGCGGCTGTGCCCCATCAGGTTCGGGAACCGATAGACCGCAACCTTCGCCCCGGTTTCCTCCCCGTAACCAAAAAACAATTCCTCCCCCGCACGCTTTGACCTCCCATACCCCGAATCACCAAAGCGGCCGGTAAGCGCCGCCTGGACCGAGGAGGCAAACATTACCCCCGCCTTCTTCCCCGCCCGCCTTAGGGCATTTAACAGTTCCAAGGCAAACCCATAATTCCCCTCCATAAACTCCGATGCTTCCTTCGGGCGGTTCACCCCAGCCAAGTGGAAAACAAAGTCCGCCTTCGCACAGTAACCCTCCAGCTCTTCCTTTGTGGAGCCAAGGTCATATTCATAGATTTCATCGACCTTAAGGTTTGGCCTGCCCTGGTCCTTTCCTTCCTTAAGGTTATATAAATTCGCGGCCAGGGCAGTCCCCACCATCCCTTTCGCACCCGTAACCAGTATGTTCATATCCGTCCCTTTCCTGACACAAAACCTTTTAGAAAACCAGGTCCTATCCCTTCCGCCACACCATCTTGTTTACCACCCCCGTATACCCCTGGATGATCCGTACCACCTTATCCGATACTTCCTCATCCATATAATCCGGCACCGGGATGCCAAAACCACCCTTTTCCTTTAACCCCACTGCGGTCCCCACCGCCTGCAAAAGCCCGGCTTCCTCAATCCCGGCCAGGACAAAGCATCCCTTGTCCACCGCCTCCGGCCGCTCCGTGCTTGTCCGGATACAGACCGCTGGGAACGGGTGCCCCACCGAGGTAAAAAAGCTGCTCTCCTCCGGCAATGTCCCCGAATCCGACACCACCGCAAATGCATCCATCTGCAAACAGTTATAATCGTGGAAACCCAATGGCTCATGCTGGATCACCCTTTTATCCAGCACAAAACCGGTTTCCTCCATCCGTTTTTTTGAGCGCGGGTGGCAGGAATACAGTACTGGCATATCATATTTTTGCGCCAGCCTGTTTACTGCGGTAAACAGGGAAAGGAAATTCTTCCCTGTATCGATATTTTCCTCCCGGTGTGCGGAGAGCAGGAAATACCTTCCCCTCGTAAGCCCAAGCCTTGCGTGGATATCGGATGCCTCAATCTTTGCCAGGTTGCGCCGCAGTACTTCCGCCATCGGGGACCCTGTCACAAACGTGCGCTCCGCCGGCAGGCCGCACCCCGCCAGATAACGGCGCGCATGTCCGGAATACGCCAGGTTCACATCCGAGATAATATCCACAATCCGCCGGTTTGTTTCCTCCGGCAGGCACTCATCCTTGCAGCGGTTCCCCGCCTCCATATGAAAGATCGGGATGTGGAGGCGCTTCGCACCGATCACGGACAGGCAGGAATTCGTATCGCCAAGCACAAGCACCGCATCCGGCTGCATTTTTGCCATCAGGTGGTACGACCTTGCAATAATATTCCCCATGGTTTCCCCAAGGTCCTCCCCCACCACATCCAGGTAAACCTCCGGGTCAGCAAGCCCCAGGTCACGGAAGAAAATACCGTTTAACTGGTAGTCATAGTTCTGCCCCGTGTGGACTAAAATGGTATCAAAATAAATACGGCACTTTTTAATCACCTCGGAAAGCCGGATAATCTCGGGGCGGGTGCCAACAATAATAAAAAGTTTGAGTTTTCCATTGTTTTGGAAGGAAATGGTCTTCTCCATCCGGTCTTCCCCCTTGCTTTTCTGCTCCCCCATACTACCTCCCCCCCAGTGCTTCCCTCACATAATCCGCCGTCAGGATTTTCTTTACCGTCCCCTCCACCGTGAGCCGCCTTGTGTTATGGCTGGTATAGGACTCATCCGCCTCCGTATGTACCTCCCCCCGTACAACAAACTTATCATAATTTAAATCACGGCTATCCGCAGCAACACGGTAATACTCCCCCATATCCTCCGAACGCAGCCGCTCCTCGCGCGTCATCAACGTTTCGTACAGCTTCTCCCCATGTCTTGTCCCAATCACATTCATACCGGTATCCCCAAACAACTGCTGCACCGCACCCGCCAAGTCACCAATGGTTGCCGCATCCGCTTTCTGGATAAACAGGTCCCCCGGGTTCGCATGCTCAAACGCAAACTTCACCAGGTCCACCGCCTCATCCAGGTTCATTAAGAAGCGTGTCATGCCAGGGTTGGTGACCGTGACCGGGTTCCCCGCCCGGATCTGGTCGATAAAAAGCGGGATCACCGAACCACGGCTGCACATCACATTGCCGTAGCGGGTACAGCAGATCACCGTCCCACCGCGCTCCGCCGCCACACGCGCATTCGCAAAGATCACATGCTCCATCATCGCCTTCGAGATCCCCATCGCATTAATGGGGTAGGCTGCCTTGTCCGTCGAGAGGCAGACCACACGCTTTACCCCGGCTTCCACCGCTGCATGGAGCATGTTGTCCGTCCCCTCCACATTCGTGCGGACAGCTTCAAGCGGGAAAAACTCGCAGGAGGGGACCTGTTTTAGGGCGGCGGCATGGAACACGTAATCCACGCCCCACATTGCATCCCGGATGGACTGTGTGTTGCGGACATCCCCGATATAGAATTTTACTTTTTTTGCATCTTCTGGATAACGTAACTGGAGGTCGTGGCGCATATCGTCCTGTTTTTTCTCATCGCGGGAAAAAATACGGATCTCGCCAATATCGGTTGATAGGAAATGCTTTAAGACGGTGTTGCCAAAAGAACCGGTTCCGCCGGTGATCATTAGGGTTGCTCCATTGTATACGCTCATATTTTCCCCTTTCCCTCTAGGACATAGCAAAATAAGAATTTCCTGTAAGTAGCATAATACGAAGTTCTTGTATTATCGTACATGATTCTGGATGTTTTTCGTATTTTGCGGTACTTTCCTGTACTTGTTTGAAATATTTATTATAATTCAACTATAGCCTCGCACCCATCTTCACATACCTTTCTTCTGTCACAAACTCAATCTCAACTTCTTTGCTAAACTCCGCAAGCATCTTTGACATCCCCCGGTTCAATGCTTCTGTCACCGCCCTTTGCGCATACACATTCATCCAATGCTCCGCATAGTTCCCTTCTGGGTCAGACGAATAACCATCCATCCCCGCGATATAAATCTTCTTAACCCCCATCCTGACTAGGAACTTAATCAGCATCATCCCCGCATTGTCGCACACCGCCTCATCCGCGTTCAACAATTCCTTATACTTGGTCTGCAAATAAACATCCGATGCCGGGATGTTTGATGTCACAATACATTTCGCCCGGCTTCCCACAGCAAGTTCCCGATACCTGCGCAGGTTGCTCAGAAAAATAAAATCCGTTATCCCCGCATCATATTCATAATTCACGCTGATTGTGATCATCCCCTCCCGTGCGGCACAGGCAAGGATCTTCCCCCTCTCCGTAACGGAACTGCCCCCCGGGGCAACCAGCAACACTTCCCCACCAAAAAGCCTTCCATAAAGTTCCGAAAGCCGTTCCTCCTGCGCCCGGTCCTTTTCCATATACCTAAGGTACAACCCCTCCATATACCCCTTGTCATAGACTGCTTTCTTCCCCTCCTCCATCATCCCAAAAATCTCATTCATCCCCTCGATCGTCAGGGTCTTACGGCGGTCAAGGAATTCCGCATAATTCGGGTGGGCATTATGGACTGCGGAGATATAGTTTGGCAGGGAATATCCCCAGCCGCCCTGCTGGTAAAACTTATTCAACACCTCATCAATAATCCCAAGCAGCGGCGGGAGCTGGTAAGAAGCCCCCATCGTTTCGTTTAAATAACCTACAAACAGCTCTGTGTTCAGGTTGCCTGCCCCACGCCCCATCCCATAGACGGAGGAATCAATCAGCAGGTTACGGTTCGTCCGCATCGCAACCAGTGCCTGTGCATTGGAATAGGATAACTGCATGTTATTATGCGAGTGGAACCCAACCCAAATCCCCCCTGCAAGGTTATGTTCCACCACATAAAACAGCCGCGCCAGATCCTTCCCCTTCATCACCCCGAAACTATCCACAATATAAAATGCATATGGCGCAAGGCGGTTCGCGCGTCTAATCAGGGAAAGGAATTCCTCATCGGTATAACCTAGGGAAACCATCGGCTGTAAAAATACTTTGTAACCCTTTGCCTTCATGCCTCCACAGAGGGCAAACGCCCCTTCCATATCCTTTTTGTGGAACGCCACGCGGATCCCGTCAATGGGGGTTTCCCCGCATGGCGGCAGCTTGTCCACATCATATTCCCCATAATTGACCATCAGCACAAACATGCTCCCCGCCTGTTTTTTGGGGAGCAGCCCGGTAAGCTGTGTTACCTCTGTAAACTTCGTCCCATCCGGTGTGTAAATGGCCTGGTCTGTCAAAAAACCACACTCCACCACCTCAATCCCGGCATCCACCAGCCCCCCAATAATCTTTTTCACATTCCCGTACCCAAATTCCCACCCATTGCAGTAACCCCCATCACGCAACGTGCAGTCAAGGACATGTACCCTGTTCATAAAATCCTCCCCCAAAGATTCATTTTTGGTCTCAAATTTATATCTTTGCCAATATCTTTCGCACCCTTTCCAAATCTTTTGGTGTATCAACCGCCATCGACTCCGATTCCACTGGAACCGTCATTACCTTCCGATGATTTTCCAGAAGCCGCAATAACTCAATTCCTTCAGCCTTCTCAAGGTTACCCGGTTTTGTAGCAAGATAAAAATCAAGTGCCTCCTTCCGCAAAGCATAACAGCCTACATTTTTATAAAAAGCATAACTTATACTCTCCTTAGGATAAGGTATGACCGCCCTAGACATAAAAATTAAATATCCTGCATCATTAATTGCAAGTTTTATCGTTGTCATATTCGCCACATCAACCGGATGTACAAACTTTTCTGTCAACATAATTGCATCAGCGTCTGTTGTCTTTTCTATGTTGGAAATCAATCGTTTTTCATCCTCAGCACAAATCAAGGGTTCGTCCCCCATAATAGTTACATAAATATCCGCTGGAACATGTCTTGCTACCTCCGCGACTCGGTCTGTTCCTGTTGGATGCTTATCTGAGGTCATCATTGCACGGATTCCTAAGTCTTTACAAACATCAAGGACAATATTACTTTCTGTTGCTACAATTACTTCATCATATTGCTCAACTTTTTTTGCTTCCTGATATACCCACCAAACCATTGGTTTCCCACAGATATCTGCAAGAGGCTTGCCCGGAAAACGGGAGGACTGATATCTTGCTGGGATCACTGCGATAATCCTCATCTTAGGCCACCTCCTCAAGCTCTCCACTCAAAAATAGTGTATTAGAACATACAACCCTTTTCCCCTCACACATTCCCTGCAACTCTCTAACAAAAAGTAGTACATAGAAAGACATTAATCTTTCTTTACAGAAATACCCCCCCCCCTTGATTTTTCTTCCTTTCCATTTTATCTAAATTCTTTTCTTCGTTCCCATACTTCATCTCTACCAGCCTCCTAACCTTTTCTAAATCATTTTGTGTATCCACTGCCACAGAGTCAGACTCCACCTCCACATACCGAACTCGGTACCCATTCTCAATAAACCGGAGAATCTCTATATCTTCCACCGCCTCCGCCTTCGCCTTACCATACTCTATCCCATAATCACAATAAAAACGGAGGGCATCCGGTCGAAAACCATAAACGCAAACCTGCTTAAAATAATTAAATCCGATTGCCCCCTTCGGGTATGGTGCTGCCGCCCTCGTCAAATAGACCCCAATATTATCTCGGTTCGTAATCACTTTTGGCACTGTAAAATTCACAACATCCACTGGATCCTCTATCTTTGTCATCAGGTTTGTCACCTGCAGGCTGTCCTCCGAATAAAAAGGAATGATCGCTGCCCTTATTGTTTCCGGTTCCAATAAAGGTTCATCCCCCTGTATGTTCACATATAAATCAGCACTAATTTTCCTGGCTACCTCCCCAACACGATCCGTACCTGTGCGGTGTTCCTTGGAAGTTAAGATGGCCTCCATTCCCAATAAGGCGCAGGTATCCATAATCCTTACATCATCGGTTGCAACATAGACCTGCTCAAAATCCCTCACCTTCTTACACTGTTGGTATACCCACCAGATCATCGGTTTTCCACAAATATCTGCAAGGGGTTTACCAGGAAAACGGGAAGATTGATATCTCGCTGGGATCACTCCAATCACCCTCATAAATAATTCCCCCTTTCAGTTACCTTTCATCAGTTTTTGGATTATATCACTATATTCCTTCTCATTGCTGGGTACAAAAACTTTATCCTTTTTTTTATACAAATCAATAAAAGAACGAATTATAGTTTCATATTTTTCCATTTCTTTTTCATCTCCTTTATCAAGGAATAATTTATAAACAAAAATAACATACGGTTCCTTACCTGCAATTAATTTCGCTGTTATCTGTGCTGTTGAATAATAAGCGATCAAAACATGCTCATTGTTTATATTAAAAATACACTCCAGTTCCCACATATTATTTACCTTATCATAAGTAACCAACCCATTATCGATTACCTCCTGCCTGGGATGCTTCCTGACAAGGAACATATCCCTGTTTTGATCTGGATATAATATCCCAAACGGTTTGCCGTTGTAACCTTTCCTTTCTCCCAATGGTTGTCCCAACAAAATAAATCTATGTGATAATAACATGCTCTGTTCAGAAAAACAAAAAACCTTTTTTGCAATCTGAACTGCTTTATTCTTTGTATCCAGTTTCGGCAGTTCCCCTACATTCTTTGTCACCTCTGATATGCAAAAATCTTTACAATTTACATACATTTTGCATATCCGGTAAGAATATTCCCCCCAGTGTAGTATTTTCCCCATCCGCCTGTATAATCTATTTGCTCCATCGGTCAAACTGTTTCCTATATAGGTATCCACCCCATCATCATATAAAAAAACCAGTACATTCCTATTTATACTTTTAATAGCTCTACCAAGTAAATTCCCATCACCGATAAATATCTTCCGGTATTGTTTTTTTACTATACTCCTATCATTAATCCCATATTCCCTAAAAACTTTACGTGGGAAAAGTAATCGCTTCAATGTTTTAATTTTTGTTGGTCTTTTCCTACCCAATGCTGAACAAAAAACAACAGAATTAAATATTTTTTCCTTCTTCAGTTGTTCACATATTTTTTCCGCGCCACTAAAATCATTAATGACGAAAAGATCTGATTTTCCTGAACTCCCCTCCACATTATTGACAACTATATTAATAGCTCCCAATATCTGCCATGGTGTATTACATACAACTGCAATTTTTGTATTCTCATTATAAACCATATTTCCCTTCTTTCCGTTCCTTTCTTAGTTAAGCTGATGGGATTTTCCTTTTCATACCAAGTATTTCTTTAAAAAAACCAGCACGCTTTTTGGCATAAACCATAATAGCTACAAACAATAAAAACGCCATAATCCATCTTACTAAAAATAAATCCCCAATAAACTGCATTCCCATACTTAAGGCAATAAGTATAATGGAAGAAACTAAAACAACCCATGGATCCACAATCCGATTACAATCCAATTTATTTTTATAAATCCAATGGAGCAAAAATAAAATATACCTCGCAATAAAAGTCACAAATGCTGCCGCAATATAATTTATATTCACAATACAAATAATATCAAATACAACATTAAATAACATCACAAATATGGTCATAAATGCAATTTTTTTTGTCTTTTTATAATACAGTTCCATATTCAATGGTATAAGATAGAGCAGTTCCGCAAATATGCTTACAGCCAAAGGTGCCAAACTATAAATACTGTCCCAATAATCAGGATGTGTAAAAATCTTAATAACCTCTGGGGATACAAGAATGAACAATGCAATAATCACCGCAAAAAACGAAATATAGAGATTATTCATTTTAGCAATCACATCATATCTTTTTTTACTTAATTTATCATAAAACCACGGAACCCATGCATTTTCAAACGATGTAACAATAACCATTGGTATTGTCGCCATTGTAACTGCGATATTGTATATCCCCGCAGATGAAAAACTGTCATACTTTTGAATCAATATCCGATCCGACTGTGCCATAAGACTTGCTGCTATCCCATGGAACAAAAGAGGAATCCCCCACCGAACCCCCTGCACAATATACTTCAATTTTAGATTTCCCAGTCCCCAGTAAAACAATAAAAATATCGTAGCCAATATTGTCGCAACACACATTCCTATTACACGGGACATATAAATTTCATGGTTCCGATATACTGTAAAGCAGAGAATTAAAGAAAATACAATCCCTCCAACGGTACATATTATAGAATATCCCATAAAAACTTTATACTTTCCATCAATAACCAATCTTCCTGACAAAATAGAATTAACACTCAAAAAGAATACGGTTAAAAGCATAAAATTCCAAAGTGTTTTATTCATTCCCCAAAATATAGGGTAAAAGCATAATATGACATTCACTATGATCCCAGTTAAGATTGTCAAAAAGAATGGGATAGATAGTATTGATGTAATGTAAGTATCATAATCCAACTCCGAATATTTCGCTATCTTGACAGTCGAAGCAAGACCACATAACAAAATCGTTTCCAAAACTGCCAATTGTGCCGTATATGTACTGTATACTCCATAGTCATGGACACTCATCAACCTCGTAAATACTGGTAACATTAAAAACGAAGCTGCATTAATTAAAATATTTCCTATCGTGTACCAGGAAGCTGCCTTTATAATACTATACTTTCTTCCTTCTGCCATTGGACTGCACCTCATACCCGAAACAAATTCATTCTATAAAACCTTACACTTAAATAGCTTCCTGTTCTTCTTATATCTCTTCACATTTCCGTAATATTTGTGTTTTATACTTTGGTTAGCCGAAATCCATAAGACCAGGTTCCTCCATTCACTTTACAATAAGCCCATCCTGCTTTTCTGTATATTTTTTTCAAGCTACCAAAACTACGCTTATACGCATGGAAGGAAGCCATATTGTCAAAGTCTTTTTTCCTTTTCTCGTATTTTTCATGATGAAACAAATATAAACATATCAATCGAACAAGTATCTCCAATGGTTGGAGATGATATCTCCATGCTGGGAGGATTGCTGCCTCAAAAGTAAAAATGGTCTTTACTCCACATTCCGAAAGTTTCTTTAAAAAATGTTTATAAGTAGTGCTATCCATACTGCATGCCGACCCAAACATAACCACAGTATCAATATGATACCGCCTCACTAGATCCTTTGGATCATCATTATAAAAATCAAATTTTTCTGCATGTAAGTCCGGGAACAGTTTTGATACTTGCTCTATAATAAATTGATCGTAATCTGTTACAACAATATCAACTTCCTCTTGAAAGAAACATTTCAACAAAAACTCCAACACAGATGGTTCTGCTCCGAATGACAAAATTTTTCTTACACTTCTACCTCCCCCCACCCCTGTAATACTGTCTCTTATCGCAGTTCCAATAACAGAAACCGGTTCTAACTTATTAATATTATTCAGATAACCAAAATACCATTTAAGCAGATTTTCAACTGAACTAAAATGTTCCACAAAATCTATTTCTGACATTTTTGAATGTTCTTCCGAAGAAAGTAACCCTTTTCTGTTATGCTCAAGTTTCTTTGCTTTCTCTGAATACTCCACACTGTAATTACAAAGCTTATTACTTGCAATTGATTTTTTGGCAAATTCCCAAAAACCTGCTTTATTACTTCTCACAAGAATCTCCTCCTATAACTTTTTGGCAATACTCCCGAAAACTCATCAGTTCCAGATCCTTCCTGCTAACCACCAGATTTTCTATCCCCCCGATCAATGCAAAAGGCCATTCAATTCCGATTTCTCTATCGTCATACCGAATCCCACTATCCCCTTGTGCATTAAATACCTCCCCGCACTTATAGGAAACAATGGACTCTTCTAACACCAGATACCCATGCCCGAAATATTCTGGGATATATAGCTCATTCATGTTCTCCCCTGTCAAGTCAAACCCCTGCCATTTCCCAAATGTCGAGGAATTAGGACGCAAATCCACAATCACGTCGTATACATGTCCACTAATACAACGTACCAACTTTGCCTGCTGTTTGCCAAACTGAAAATGGATCGCACGAATCACCCCTTTGTGGGAAATAGTATAAAATACTTCTTTTAGTTCATGCCTTATTCCTTCCTCAAGGAATATCTGGATATTATAATCCTTGATCAGACCGCCTCTCTCATCTGTGGCATAAAACGGTTTGATTAAATACGCATCCTTTAATTCTGTTTCCTGGAAATCAAATTTCTGTATCATATACTCCCTCGCTTCCAAAAAACTCCCATATTCTTCCTGCCACCTCTTGTACATCATTATCACTAAGTCCATAATGCATCGGAAGGCAGAGAATTTCTTCATATATCGCATCAGTTATTGGCAAATTCACGTTTCCCTGAAAAAGACTGAAATGATGACAAGGAATGTAACTAACTCCTGATTCAATATCATGTTCCATAAGATAATCCTTCAACTTGTTTCTCCTGCCCGCTTTAACCCGAATAACATACATAAACGGTGTAATTGTGTCATACTCATCTGGCATGGTTTCAATACCCGCAACATCCCTAAGTTCCCAATCATACAAGTGACAAAGCTCTCTTCTTCTTTCAATAAACTTATCCACTTTCTTAATCTGAGCCAGACCAATAGCTGCATTAATATTACTCATATGATAACGATATCCCAGTGTGGGAACATCATAAACCCAAGAACGTTTTTTCCAGTCTTTAACATGCATTGTCTTTCTGTCAATACCGAGCAGCCTCTTCTGTCGGGAAAGATCATCAAACAATGAATCATCTGTAACAATCGCTCCTCCTTCTCCACAGGTCATAACCTTAATGGAGTCAAAGCTAAAGCATGTAATATCCCCAAAAGAACCGATCTTCTTCCCCTCGTAATATGTACCGAAAGCATGGGCAGCATCCTCAACAATACGGATTCCTGTTTCCTCCTTTATTCTCATCAAAGCATCCATATCGCATGGACGACCGGCATAATGCACAGGAATAATAGCCTTAGTGTGGTTTGTAATCTTTTTCTTAACATCTTCCACATCAATAAGGAATGTAACTGGATTCACTTCACAAAACACAGGTTTACCCCCACACATAACAACAGCCTGAGCTGTCGCAACAAAAGTAAAAGAAGGCATAATTACTTCATCACCTTCTTTAATACCAATCGTGTCCAATGCAAGATGTAAAGCATTTGTTCCGGTACTCACCGTAATTACAAATCTATTTGTCCCCAGATAGTTCCCCAACTCCTGCTCAAATTCATTGGTTTTATATGCAAGACCAAAATATCCATATTCAAATGCTTCTTTAACTTCTGCGAGTTCTTCTGCTCCGCAGCACCCTCTTGAAGATTTAATCATATTACTCCTCCTCTTTTTTCACCTATTTCCTGTCTTTAAAAACTCCTCTATCTGTTTATCCATACATCTCCGGACATTTCCGCCGGCATTCCAACATTTCGTCCACTCCACTACCTTTTTAATTGCCATTTCTAAATCCCATCGTGGAGACCAACCAAATGTAGACTTAATTTTAGAACAATCTAGTTTCAGGAAATTTGCCTCATGTGGACCACCATCATATCTATTTATCCATTTCAAACCTTCTCCCCATTGCCTTACAAATATATCCACTAGGGCACCTGTCTGGAAGCAATCACTATCATCCGGTCCGACATTATAATATCCTGCGTACTTACCGTCTATATACTGCTTCGCAGCAATCATTAGATAAGCACACACAGGCTCCAACACATGCTGATATGGACGAATAGAAAAAGCATTACGAACGATAATATCCTCATGCTTTAATGCTGACCTTACACAATCAGGAATAATCCGATCTTTTGCAAAATCCCCTCCACCTATCACATTACCAGCTCTGGCCGTCGAAATTGCCGTGTGACCATCGGCGAAAAAAGAGCTTTTATAAGAATGTGTCACCAATTCCGAACAGGATTTGGAGTTAGAATATGGATCATAACCATCAAGTGGTTCATTTTCCCTATATCCCCACTCCCATTCTTTATTCTCATAAACCTTATCTGTTGTTACGTTCAAGAATGATTTTACACATGAATTAAGTCTTATGCACTCAAGTATATTTACAGTACCCATAACATTCGTATCATAAGTGCCTACCGGATTTTGATATCCCACCCTGACAATTGGTTGTGCCGCCATATGAATGACAATTTCCGGCTGGTACGTTTTAAATACCTCTTTGAGGTGAAGCAAATCTCTCACATCGCCTTTTATATGTACCATCTGATCCTTGATGGCACAAAAGTCAAAAAGTCTTTCTACCGTTTTACTGCAACTGGAATACCCGATTACCTCAGCCTTTGCACTTACAAGGACTACACTCATCCATGCTCCCTTAAAACCTGTATGACCAGTAAGCAATACCCTTTTTCCCTTATAAAAGCTCAAATCCATTATTAATGTCCTCACCATCAACTTTTTTTATTCCCATACCTTCCACGGAGCTTTGCCAGTATCCCATAATTTCTCAATCTGCTGTTTCTCACGTAACGTATCCATGCATTGCCAATAACCATTGTGAACATAACCAACAAGTTCTTGAAGTTCCACCAACTTTTCCATTGGATCATTTTCTAACGAAGTGTCATCTCCTGCAATATAATCAAATATCTGTGGCTTAAAGATCATAAACCCGATATTAATAAGGTCTCCATCCATATCCGACTTCTCGCGAAATGCCTGAATCATACCATTTTTTCCAACTTCGACTACTCCCTTATTCTGCCCAAAATTATACATGGACATAGTACCTATTTTACCGTGTGAATGGTGAAAATGGAGAAGCTCCAAAATATTTATATTACCAACAGCATCACCATAGGTAAGCATGAACTCTTCATCACCGATATAATCTTTTACTCTCCTGACACGCCCACCAGTTTCAGTTCGAAGGGCAGTATCAACAATTGTGACTTTCCATGGTTCAATATGTTTGTTGTGAACAATCATCTCATCCCTTCCACCGGTATAATCAAAGGTAATATCGCAAGTGTGGAGGAAATAGTCTGAGAACCATTTTTTGATCACATGTTGCTTATATCCAGCGCATATCACGAATTCATTGAATCCATAAAAGGAATATATTTTCATGATATGCCAAAGAATTGGCATGCCACCTATTTCAATCATTGGCTTTGGTTTTAACACGGATTCCTCTGATATCCTCGTACCAAAACCACCAGCTAGGATTACTACCTTCATGCTATCCATCCTCCTACTTTTCTCTTTCATTTTTTCTTAGTTTACTGCCCACAAAATACTGCTTATTATAAGCTTTTTTGCATAAATTTCTTCTTTTAAAAAAACTTGAAGTGTATCTTCCTACATCTGTCGCCAATATTACCAACTATCCCAGTCATATTCTACTTTTATAAAATAGCTTTACCAAAAAAACAGAAAATTTAGAAGGTAAAAACGATATTAAGTAGAAGCATTTTGCCCTGACATTGTAATTCAGATAAGGTTCCATCAGTTTACGCACTTGACGATTATCTCCCTTATAAATAATGTCTTTAACATAAGTCAAATCCCTTAAAAATTCTATTTTCTTCACAACATCAGGAAATTTTTTATCAAGATCCCCTGTTTCATTCCTAAGACTATCTAAAGCCATCTGAAACTCCACACCAATACGATTTCGCAGCTTAATAGTGTTCATATTCTTATGGAT
>CAMWUU010000041.1 GCA_947177515.1 uncultured Lachnospiraceae bacterium | reverse complement strand
CACTATTCAGTAATACCCACACTTTCCAATCCCCCATATTATCCGGCAATACCCACACTTCCCAATCCCCCCACACTATTCAGTAATACCCATACTTTCCAATCCCCCATATTATCCGGCAATACCCATACTTCCCAATCCCCCACACTATCCAGTAATACCCATACTATCCAATCCCCTATACTATCCAGCAATACCTACACTTTTAACCCCCATACTTTTCAGCAACAGAACCTCCAATAACGATACACATATTTTATTTATACAAAAACCGACCTCAAAATATACATATATTGTGCAATTTATAAATTTATATACCAACAAAAATAATATAATCATTTTCCTAGAACAATGCATCCAAACTTTTGCTTGGATGCATTGTTTTGTATAAAAAAGTATACCTCTTCTGATTTATTTTCGGAACACAGGAGAGAATGAACCTATCAAACATCTCCTCCATCCTCTTTTTGTGAAAACCCCGCTGCCTACAGAATTTTGCGGAAAATAAGACTGGCTCGTTTACATAAAATCCTGCTTCAGCCATCTTAGCAAAAAAACTCTCTACTGTGTGGGCTGTATCTCATTACAGTTCGCAGTTATTTACGGTTCTTGGGAATGGGATCACATCACGGATATTGCCCATGCCAGTCAGATACATTACACAGCGCTCAAAACCTAGGCCAAAGCCCGCGTGCCTTGCGGAACCATACTTACGCAGGTCAAGGTAAAAATCATAATCCTCCGCTTTTAAACCAAGTTCCTCCATCCTGCCAAGCAGCGTGTTGTAATTATCTTCTCTCTGGCTTCCGCCAATGATCTCGCCGATACCCGGAACCAGGCAGTCCATTGCTGCCACGGTCTTGCCATCCGGATTTAATTTCATATAAAATGCCTTGATCTCCTTTGGATAGTCCGTAACAAAGACTGGCTTCTTAAAAATCTCCTCCGTCAGATAACGCTCATGTTCCGTTTGCAGATCACATCCCCAGGAAACCTTATAATCAAATTTGTTATTGTTTTTCTCAAGAAGGCTGATTGCCTCAGTATAGGTCACATGCCCGAATTCAGAGTTCATTACATGGTTCAGGCGATCCAAAAGCCCCTTGTCCACAAAATTGTTAAAGAAATTCATCTCTTCCGGCGCATGCGCAAGGACATAGCCGATCACATATTTTAACATTGCCTCCGCAAGCATCATATCGTCCTTTAAATCCGCAAATGCAATTTCCGGCTCAATCATCCAAAATTCCGCCGCGTGCCTTGTCGTGTTGGAATTTTCTGCGCGGAATGTTGGCCCGAAGGTATAGATATTCTTGAATGCCATCGCGTAGGTTTCTCCGTTTAGCTGCCCGCTTACGGTAAGGTTTGTTGGTTTGTTAAAGAAATCCCTGGTATAATCCACTGCCCCGTTTTCATCCTTCGGGATATTGGCAAGGTCAAGCGTTGTCACCTGGAACATTTCGCCCGCGCCCTCACAGTCGCTGCCCGTGATTATTGGCGTGTGCACATAGACAAAATCCCTTTCCTGAAAAAATTTGTGGATGGCATAAGCGATCAGGGAACGCACTCTAAATACTGCCTGAAATGTGTTCGTGCGCGGCCGCAGATGTGTGATCGTGCGCAGATATTCCATTGTGTGGCGCTTTTTCTGCAATGGATAATCCGGTGTGGATGCTCCTTCCACCACGACTTCCCTTGCCTGGATTTCAAATGGCTGCTTTGCGTTGGGGGTCGCGACAAGTTCCCCTGTTACGACTACTGCCGAGCCGACATTAATTTTTGTAAGTTCCGGGAAATTCGCGAGCTTATCCGCGTAAACGACCTGCAGCGCTTCAAAGAATGTGCCGTCGTTCAATGTGATAAACCCGAAGCTTTTCGAATCGCGGTTACTGCGCACCCAGCCGCCGACCGTTATCTCCTTTCCCACATACTTGTCTTTTTCGCGATACAACTCGCGAACCGAAACCAAATCCATGATGATGTCCTTTCTTATTTAAAGTTCCGCATATCCCCTTCCAGTACCCATAACCTCACTGCATGGGGATATGCTGATTTACATTTTTTCAAATACTGGCATATAGTCGATTGGTGCTGCTACATGGACGGTCTGGCCGCCCTCGTAAATACTGCCGTCACTTGTCAGCTTCCAAGTTCCTGCTGGAAGGTATACATCCCTCTCAAACTGGTTGAGTTTAAAAATTGGAGCCGCCAGATACTTGCTGCCAAACATATACTGATCCTGAAGTTCCCAGCAGGTCTTATCCTCCGGGAATTCATAGAACATCGCGCGGATCAGCGGGGAACCATTCTTAGATGCTTCCTTATACAGATCTTTGATATAATCGTGCATCGAGATACGGATATCATAATACTTCTTCATGATTTTATAATTATCCTCACCGTAACTCCAAAGCTCGTTCGGCTGACCGGTATGCAAATATCCGCCGCCCCAGTCACGGTCATCAAGTGCCGGGATATCATAAGGTCCACGGTCGCCGTGCATACGGAATACTGCGGAATAAACGGCAAACTGGTACCAGCGGATTAAAAGCTGCCTGAAATCCGGGTCATTCACATCGTCGGTCATAAACCCGCCAATATCCGTTGTCCACCAGGCAATCCCTGCAAGCCCCATATTCAAACCGCACTGGAGCTGGTCATAAAACGCCTCAAATGTACTCGGCACATCCCCCGACCAGACAACATTGCCATATTTCTGGCTGCCCGCCCATGCGCAGCGCAAAAGATTCACCACATTGCCATCCCCTAAATCTTTCATCTTATCGTAGAAAATGCGGCTGTACATCTGTGGGTACATATTGCTGCAAGAAAGTGCAGGCGCATCCATATAACGGTAATTCTCAAAGTCATATACCCCGTAATCCGGCTCGGAATTATCAAGCCAGAACGCATCAATACCAAAATCATAGTAATTGCGCTTGCACACTTCCCATACATATTCCCTGGTTTCCGGGTTGAATGGGTCGATCTCCACACAGTCACCCTGATAATCGTAGGTCTGGGCAGCGCCACGCTCGGTCTTAATCAAAAGCCCCCTCTCCATCATCGGATAGAAATTCTCGCTCTTGCGGTCTACGGAAGGCCATACCGAAACGATTACCTTGATTCCCATTGAATGCAGTTCGTCCACCATCGCCTTTGGATCCGGCCAGTAAGTCGCATCAAACTTCCAGTCACCCTGCAGTGTCCAGTGGAAGAAATCAATAACTATCACATCGATCTTGATGCCCTCCTTCTGGTACTGGCGCGCCACCGAGAGCACTTCATCCTGCGTGCGGTAACGCAGTTTGCACTGCCAGAGTCCCATACGATCCTCCGGGAACATCGGTGAGTGCCCGGTCGCATTGGTATAGTTTGCAAGGATCTGCTTTGGGGCATCCGCCACCGTGATCCAGTAATCCATTTCCTTGGTGGAACGCGCGATCCATTCCGTATAATTGCGCCCGAAAGTCACACTGCCGACCGCCGGGTTGTTCCAGAGCATACCATAGCCGAGATTTGAAACTGCAAATGGTACGGAAATCTGGGAATTCCTCTGTGCCAGTTCCAGAACGCAGCCTTTTAAATCCATATAGGACTGCTGATACTGCCCCATACCAAAAATCTTTTCCCCCTCATTGCTCTCAAATTTCAAATTCAGGGAATAGTCGCTCCCACCGATCACACCCTTCCACTCACGGTTAATCACCTTTAGGCATCGGCTTTCCTTCGAGATTGTCCCGCCGTAACTGCGGTAATACTCCTGCAAAATCTGTTTTCCATCGCGATAAAAAGTGATCACACCGGCAAAATTCACCGTTGCCCGAATCCTTCCATTGGTAATTGAGGCCGACGGCTCCCCATCCCCCCCTGTGATTTCCACTGTTGGAGCCAAAGCCTCTAAAGCCTCTGTCAGCGCCCAGTCATTCCCCGTAAACTTTGAAAACATCGTTGCACGCACGCGCAGGGAATCCTTCCCCCATGCTTCAATCCGAAGCGTTTCCCCATTACGGCGCGCAATCAATACCCCGTTTTCATTCTTAAAATCCATAGCTTCCCCTTTCTTTTTTCCATAAATGTTTTACAATGGGTGTTTCCTCCCATGTCTGCCTGTCAGCATATGGATATTATACCGCATTCTTCTAAAAAATCCTACCATTATATTTTCTTTTTTCATTTTTTCGTAACAACCACCGAAACGGAATTCGCCGGCAGCGTTAATACAATCTTTGAGGACTTTATGGAAACCTCTTTTTCCACTGGGACAATCGGCTTTGCATCGCGCGTATTGACATTTGGCTCATGTACAAGCGCTTCATCTCCAGTCAGGCAGATCCATTTTGCCATACCATCCTGTTTGCTTTTTCCATCTGCATCCTCCTTGTCAAAAACAAGTTCTATTTTCTTCGGATAATTATCCGCATTGACAAGTTTTGCATAAACCTTTTCGTTATCCGCAGTTACTGAATGGAACACAGAGCGGTTGTAAGCTTCGAGCTTGTAATCAAGGACGCGGCTTTCTTTCCCCATAACCCGATGGGAACAGATCAGATGCCGGTATGCGCCATACCCTTCTTTGCCATAACCAAGGGTAATCCCCGCCTTGCTGCTTACCTTATCCCTACCTGCCTTCTTGCCCGGTGCTTCAAAAATACCACCATAATTTACCGTAACGGTATATTCCTCCCCGTTTACAATCTCCTCGTCAAGCGCCGCGCGCAAATTGCCTGCCGCCCGTCCGCAGGAGAAATCACCGAGTGTATAACCCTCCACGCCGTCCTTAATCACCCTGACGGATGTTCTCCCGCCATCACCGATTACATACTGTATCGCATTCCGCTCCTTGCCGATACCGGAAACCCCAACACCGAGAGTCAGCGCACCGTCGCCAGAAACGCGGGAAAGTACCGCGGTCACCGTGCAGTCCGAAAAATCTCCCGGCAAATAAAGACCTGCCACATCACGGCTTCCTTTTAACAAAAGCCCCCCGTCCCCCGGCTCAAGCCAGGTATGCGGGTAGAGCATAAAACGCCGGTTCAATTCCCTGCTAAAATCCTGTTCAAATAAAACCTCATTGTCCACATTCGCCGTTACAGTCAGCTTCTTTAACAGCAAATCCGCTTCCCCAGTCACCAGTTCGATGCCACCCTTTGGAACAAGCGTGATACGCTGCGCATTCTGGTACTCCGAAAACTCTGTATGCAAAAGCTTATTCCCCAGATATTTTGCAAACATCTGCTGTACATAATAATTCGGCGTGCGCCATACCGTTTCATTGTCAAACCAGATACAATCCGGTGTCCAACGGTATGTGCCATCCGTAAGCACCTTGTTAAACAATGGTGCTGTTGCTGCCAAGCGAACCACATCCGAATTGCGTTCAAAACCAGTCATCGCCGCAGCCTCCGCGACCGCACCCGCAAGCGTGTTCTTATCACTTGATGCGTACTCACCAACAAAAACCTTGCTGATCTTTTCGTCCTCCACAGTCCCATCCTGCTTGTAGGCACGCCCGTAATAATTATAACGATCCGCATTCTCAAGCAGATATTCATTCGAACGATAATAGTGTTCATCCACAATGGTTTCCATAAAATCCTTCTGGTCACGGTACCATTTGACTTCTTTTTCAAAGCTGTGCTCGCCATCTGTAAAACGTATTTTCGCACCATCCCCCGTAAGGTTTCCACTCAGATAACGCCAACCGTTCTGGTATGCCCTGTCATCCGCCTGTGCACCCACGGTTGAGATAATATGAAGTTCCCAGTCCGGATAATTTTTCTTCACATACGCCGTGATCTGCCCATAAAATTCCTCAAAACTTGCATAAAATTCCCTGCCCCAGTTCTCATTGCCCACACCAAGGTAATGGAGCGCAAACGGCGCTTCATGCCCCATAAAACGACGCAGTGCAGCCCACTTATTCTTTTCAAAATCCGTACTGATCGCAAAATCAATCAGATCTGTAAAATTACCAATGTATTTTTCCTGTAATTTCCCGCCCGCCGGGTTTGCGTAGTCCGAACGCGCCTGACAGAGCACCCCGCAGGCCATAACCGGAAGCGGCATCGCATTCAAATCCTCTGCAAGCTGGAAATATTCCATATATCCTAGACCCAGCGTCATCATATAACCCCAGACATTGAAATTCTCCTTGCGCTTCTCAACAATATCCACGGAATCTTTCCAGTCATAGACATTATCCCAGATATAGGATCCTTCCGAAATACACCCACCTGGAAAACGCAGGAAGGTCGGGTGCAAATCTTTCATTGCCTCCACAAGGTCGCGGCGCAGGCGGTAGTTTGGATTACCAAGGTAATTCGCATGTGCACTCACGCTCCCTTCCTCCTCCCCATACCCCCAGACATGTTCCGGGAACATCGAAACCATGTCAATCGAGGCGCTTCCCGCAAACGAGAGTTCCAACTGCCCAAGGCAGTCCTTCTCCGCCGTCAGAACAATCGCCTGCTCCTTACCATACTTCTTCCATCCTCCCGAAATGGAAATTTTTTCCGTTTCACTGATTGCTTTTCCATCGGCATCAAGCAGGCGCACTAAGAGATGTGCTTCCCCTTTTGCTTTCGCCCAGACCGTAAAATGATAGTGTTCGCCTTTTACAAAGTGCATGGCAAAATTCCCGCTGGTATCCGAAAAGCCCCGGTTTGTAATTACTGCACCGTCCGCTGCCTCCACATAGGTCACATTGCCATCCGCATCCTCCTGACCAAATACCTCATTCAGGCCACCCTTATTTTTCACAGTCAGTTTGGCAAGATCGCCGTACCAGCCCACAAGCGGCGTATGGTTTCTCCCGGTGGAACGGCCGTCCTCTCCCGAGTGGAAGTCATAGGTGTCAAAATAAAAGGCTTCAAAAGAACGGTTCCTTACCATCTCCGCATAGATACCGCCGTCCGCTGCATTATTAATGTCCTCATAAAATAGTCCATACAGTGTTTTACTTATATCAAGCACCGGCTTATCCTTATAGATGGTCAGGGTGTATGGGGCAATCTCCCCCGGCATTACCGTGCAGACAAACTGCTTTACCACGCACGCATCGGATGGCATGGAAATCACTTTATTCAGGCGCAGCTTTGCCGTGAGTGTTACCACCTCAGGTTCTTTCACCTGCCCCACCTTCCCATTTTCATCAAAAATTTCCGGTTTATCCGACTCCCATTCCACACTTACCCTACCCCGGAGCAAACTAGTCGGCAGCATGATATCTTCCGTAATCACCTTCTGGTGGATGGCAAGATGCCTTTCCGCTGCCGGAACCAATATCTGCTCGTCCGTCAGCGTATCGCACATCATATCCACAATCTCATCCGCTCCAAGCACCCGCTTGAAAATACAGAAATCCGCAATGGCACCTGAAAAATCGTCGTCCGCCATAAATTGCGACCTTCCGATATAATTATTGCAATAATTCCTCTTATCCGCTAGAGTTGCAAACCACTCCCGCAGACGCTTGTACGTACCACTCGCAGTCTGGCTGATCTGGCCATCTGCTGCCACTTCCCCATTCACATAAATGCACGGGCCGGCGCTTCCCTGCGTACCGTTCTTGGTACCACTTACGCTCATTGCCACATGCACCCACTCGCCAAGCGGATAAGTAAACACCGGATCAGCAAACAGATCCCCATCCTTAAAGCACACGCCCCTGAAATTCCTTGTCAGGAACATATATGGTCCTCTGTTGCCCTTCCCGAAATCAAACACACGCTCCCAGACATTGGTTCCCTGCGCAAAATTCACCCACGCCGTCACCGTGATCCCTGTTTCATCGTTTACCCCTTCAAAGATGCCATCCGGCAGTTTAAAGTAGGATGTCCCATTCACCCCGCCAGAAAAAACAGCCGCCCTGCGCCCCGCGACAATCCCGATATACGGCTTCTTCATACCACATGCTTTCGCCGTAAAGCCATTGCCGCTCGCGTCAGCACCCGGATTCCTCTCATTATCAAAGCGATATTGTGCGATTAAATTCTCCATCATGATAATTCTCCTCCTTTTTACAAATCCCTTTTCGGATCTCTTTTTTATTTTTTCTTCCTATACCATGGTTTATCCATGCCATTTTACGCTGTTAATCCTTATGTCCATCCCGTCTTTACGCTTGATTAGGATATCTTGTCATAATATAATTGCCCTCGCCCTGTAATTCATCAAGTCCAATTCTCCTGCCCCAGTGAATCGCGCTGTTGTAATTCCCTTCCGCTACGACCACCTCCGTATCGGTGACTTCCAGTACTATCACGGAATGGGTGTTATTATTCACCCTTAAAATATCACCTACATAAATCTTGGAATAATCTGTATGTATCCGCGCAGGAAGATCCCCAAACGCCGCGTCACTCATGGCAAAGGCAAACCCTGCGCAACCACCGCCACCACTGTAAATACCGCCCTTCCAGGAATAAAAATTGTCGTTCGTCCATGCCATGCCCTCCGGATATTCGGACTGCATTGCCAGGATGGCGGCATAAACCTGCTGCTGCGTTGGAATTTCAGCGACAGGGAGGGATTCCGGTTCTTTTCCGTTTTCTGTTTCCGTTCCTGTATCCGGCTTTTTTTCCACCGTTGTTTCCGATGTTTCTTCCATTACCTTCACATGGCACGTATATTTTTTCTTCCCGATCTTCGCTGTAATGGTGCACTCCCCGACCTTTATCCCACGTACCCGGCCAGTGCTTCCTACCTTTGCAACCGCCCGGTCGCTGCTTGACCATTTGACTGTCTGAACCGTTCCGGACAATTCTAACTTGTAGGTTTTTCCTTCCGTAACCGTGATGGAAGTTTTATTTAGTTTCGGTGTTTCGACTGTAACTTTGCAAGAGTACTTTTTTTGACCGCATTTTGCGGTGATGGTGGCCGTACCCTTTTTCTTTGCAGTAACCTTTCCTGCGGTATTAACGGATGCGACGGATTTGTCCGAGGAAGACCATGTGACTTTGCTGGTTGCGTCTTTGAGCGTAAGCTGGAGAGTCTGCCCCTTGATAAGAATGGCGCTGGTCTTGTTCAAGGCAGGTTTTGAGGTCGTTTTCGCACTCATTTCCTTCCACTTCTCCTGCACGGATAGCCTATTCCCTTCTACTATCCTGTCCGACCCTTGCAATTCCCTCTTTTCTACAGCCTTATTAGACGCTGCCTGTACTGTCCACATACCGCCACCCATACCAATTCCTGCTGTACTCCCTACCGTAAGGGCGGCGGTTATGGTACAGACAGTAACAAATTTTTTTATTGTTTTCATGCTGATACCCCATTTTACAAATTTTATATTTTTGTATAATATTTTACATCATTCTTAAATGCACGTCAATGAAAAGTGCAATTTTCTTTTTGTCTTGGGGAAATACTAAAAAGTGATAATTTACAAATTTTTTGGAGATATTGAGAAAAAAAATTATGATACCAAATTAGAGAAAATATGTTCGTGGAGAGAATGAGGAATCTGTTATGAATCCTACACTCTCAATTTATTGAAGTATATTAAAACGCCCGTGCAAGCATTCCTTCCCCCTGCACGGGCGTTTCTCTTTCTATTTTAACTCTGGCAACTTCCGTGAACATGCCACAGCCAATGCCCCCGGCCCGATATGGCAGGACACACTAAGGGAGAGCGGGTTGACCACAATATCATAGCCCGGGAACTGCGCCTGCACCTCCGCCTTAAACGCATTTGCCGCCTCAAGGTCGTAGGTGTACGCCACCTCCAGATACACTGGCTGTTCACTGCCGTCTGCAAAGCGCGTTTCAATATCGCGTTTCATCGCGTCAAGCATCGCACGCTTCCCCTGCTTGACATTGCGCGCCTTCGTAAATGCGTCCAATTTCTCTCCTTGGATCTGCAACACCGGCTTTAAATTCAGTATCGTGCCGAGTGCCGCTGCGGCTGGGGTGATACGCCCACCCTTTTTCAAATATTTTAATGTGTCTAACATAATATAGATGCTAGACTCCATCTTCTCCCTTTCCAAAATTTCACGGATCTGCACCGCCGTATACCCCTGTTTCACAAGCTCAATCGCATCCAGTACGGACTGGCGCTGTGTAACGGAAATACGCTGGTTGTTGACCACCTGCACCTTGCCGTCAAAATCTTCCGCAAGTATGATAGCGGTTTCGCATGATCCACTCAGACCGCTTGACATTGGGATGTGCACCACCGTATCATATTCCTTCAAAAGCCCTTTCCACAGGTCGATAACATCACCCGCCACCGGCTGCGAAGTTGAAATATCCGCCCCCGCCTTAAGCCTCTCGTAAAACTCCTCCTGAGTCAGGCTGATGTCCTCATAAAAAGTTTCCCCTTCAATCGTAAACGGCATCGGCAGAACCAAGATACCAAGCTCCCTGCCTTCTTTTTGTGTAATGCCGCTGTTACTGTCCGTTACTACCGCAACTCGTTCCATCTCAATCCCCATTCCATTCAATTTTCTGGCATGCCTATGTGGCAGGTGCCATTGTCACTGCTTTTGCCACGCATCCCCACCGTGCAGTCATTGCCATTCGGTTTTATAATTACTTTGCATCACAGGCAGGTCTGCGATACGGTTTTCTTAGGGAACATGAAAATACCCCAAAAAACTCAAATTTTGCCAGTCTGTCCCTTTTCTGACAAAAAACAGGAACCCCTTGCAAAACCATTATCTCATCCTACCTGCCTATCGTATACCGAATTTCGAATTTCGTCAAGGGGATATATGGAATTTTCATCTTACTCTACCCCTTTGGCCGAACACAAGAACCTAAAACCTCTATACCCAACTGCACAAAAACACCCCGCACACCTCCCCTGTACCAAAAATAGCACCAAGAAAGGGCACGGGATGTCTTTACCACCCGTTTATTCTGCCCTAAGCGCCTCCACAGCATCCTTTTTCGATGCCATCTTCGCCGGAATATGCCCGCCGATCACTGTGAGCACCGTACTGATCAACACAAGGATCAACGCGTGCAGAAGCTGTAAATGCGATGCTCCCGTAAGTCCGGCAACGCGGTTGATCACGCTGTTGATCGGGAACGTACACAGCCACGCAATAAACACGCCGAGCAATCCGGAAAATACCCCTAAGATCATGGTTTCCGCATCAAATACGCGCGTAATATCCTTTTTCCTCGCACCGAGTGCTTTCAGGATCCCAATCTCCTTTGTGCGCTCGATTACGCTTGTGTAAGTAATAATACAGATCATAATCATACTGACCACAAGTGAGATGGCAGCAAACGCAATTAATACGATTGTAATTCCGTCCATAATGCCGCTTGTCATACTTGACATTGTCCCGGCCAGGTCAGTATAAGTTACCACATCATCTTCCGATTTTCCCTCATTATAAGCGTCAAGATACGCTACCACCTCATCCTTCGCCTCAAAGGTACTCGGGAAAAGCAGCACCATGTACGGCGTTGCACTCCCGCCAAGATAGGCAATAAAACGATCCTTCTCCCCCTCGTTAAATTCCTGCATTGTCATAATATTCATATCGGATTCTAGCTGTGCCTTCACAATATCGGACTCTATTCCGGCTGCGATAATCCGCTTTGTCAGCGCATCGCTGTACGCAATACCTGCCGCAAGCATTGACATAGAGGTGCCTTCCTTCGCACGCACAATACCAGAAATCCTGATATCGAACCCCCTGTCGGAAGCATACATTGCCTCATAATCCGTTCCCGGCAGGAATGTGCCGTACTGCGTAGTCACATAGTAGTCATTATTGTGCACCACGCGAAAAACCGTCCCGACAATATCGGAAAACGGCACCTCGGTCTGCCCGTTTGAAAGTGTAAATCCGAACTGTTCATACAGGGATTTTTCAAGCTGGTTCCTTGTATTAACCACCAGTACAACATCCGTTTCTGCTGCCGGATAGCTCCCCGCCAAAAGCTCATAATTCTTCTCTAGGTAACTTTCGCCCTTTAACGAGTCCGGATAACAGGAAAGCCCCATGCTGCTTGTGGAGGTCATACTCATCATATTGCCCTGCATCATCGGACTTGTGAAACTGACCGGAAGATACCCATCATCTGTTTTTTTGATAAGGTTCATGTTCGCAATGCGCACATAGCCGATGCTGCCACAGATATCCGGCGAAATCTTATTGAGGTAATCCGCAAAATCCCCATCAAGCTTGTTAGTATGGACTTTAATTGTCGAGGAAGAATCCACGATCTGCACGCTATCCGTATCCACATACTCGCCCGTACCTGTTACCCGCTCCTGCCAGATCTTAGATTCCTGCATGTACTCTTCCATATTGACTTCCTGCGTCGCCTGGCTGATAATAACCGGGAATTCTGCCATCGCCCCTGCCTGGAAATCGTCTATCTCCGCCTGAAAACCAGTCGAAAGACTTAGAATAACGGCAATGCCGATAATACCAATACTTGATGCAAAGGCAGTCAGGAAGGTTCTTCCCTTCTTTGTATAGAGATTATTAAATGAAAGGTGGAGCGCCGTGCGCAATTTCATGCTTGTCTTTTTCAGACGGAACTGATCCGGTTTTGGGCGCTCCTCATGCGGATGGGTGTCATCAATAATCTTGCCATCCGAAAAGCGGATGATACGGTCAGCATATTGCTTTGCAAGATCCGGGTTATGCGTTACCATAATCACCAGCTTATCTTTTGCAACTTCCTTAATAAGATCCATAATCTGGATGCTTGTTGCGCTGTCTAATGCCCCTGTTGGCTCATCGCAAAGTAAAATTTCCGGGTCATTTGCCAGTGCACGCGCAATGGCTACGCGCTGCATCTGCCCACCGGAGAGTTGGTTCGGTTTCTTGTGCAGATGTTCCTTTAACCCGACCCGCTCCAGCGCCTCAAGCGCCTTTTGATGCCGCTCCTGCGCTGCCACATTCGAGAGGGTCATCCCAAGTTCAACGTTGGCAACAATACTTAAATGCGAGATTAAATTATAACTTTGAAATACAAAACCGATGGAATTATTACGGTACGCATCCCACTCGCTGTCCTTAAAATCCTTTGTGCTTTTGCCCTTGATCCGAAGGTCACCCGAGTCGTAATGGTCAAGCCCGCCAATAATATTTAAGCAGGTGGTCTTGCCCGAACCGCTTGTCCCAAGGATCGCGACAAACTCCTTTTCACGGAATGCCACGCTAACACCGTCAAGCGCTTTTGTTTCAATATCGCCCACGCGGTAGGTCTTCCGGATATCCTTTAATTCTAACATACCAAGCCTCCAATACTCCTGTCATTATTTTTATGTATTGGAAATAAGATAAATCGAAACGAAAGAAAAATCAATAAAAAAAGTATGAAGATTTTCTTTATATTTTGCTTTTAGGGAATAGGATTTGGGCAAAATGAAAAATAGAATCTGGTTGAAACAATTTTTTCTTGTAGATTGTTGAATTTTAGGCTATAATATGGCAATACAGGAAATAATTATAAAGAACCGCATTCATATGATCAGGTAACAGATTTACAATATCCGGAGGTGAATACATTTTGTTATTAAGATATATTGTCCGCAACTTTAAGTCGATAGGTCATCCTGTTGAATTTAGTATGTTACCTTCAAACAAAGACATGGACAAAAGATTTTTAACTACCATCAAGACAAAAGCAGGCGATTGGAATGTACTGCGCAGAGGGGGATTCTGGGGGCCCAATGCATCAGGAAAAACTTCATTCATTGAATCCCTGGAATATGCCAAGAATTTCATTATCAATGGCAAAAAATCCGGCAAAAATACCGGTGTAAACCAATTTAAAGGAAAATTAGACGATTTGGAAAATATTTCATCCTTTCAATTTTTGTTTTACCAGAATGGCGACGTATACGATTATGGTTTTTCTGTTGACCGTACCCAAGTATATGAAGAATGGTTAATGGTATTAACGGAGAAGGACTTTTCACCGATGTTTACCCGTATAACCGACCAGGATGGAAAAACCATGATAGAAATTGGATCAAAATTTTCCAAAAAAGGTTCAAAACAAAGAGATTTCGCGGAAACATTGACAAAAGGAATGCAGGAGAAACAAAAAAACCAATTATTTTTATATAAACTTTACGATAATGGAGTGAAAAGAGTGGAGGAAATCATTGACTGGTTCAATGAATTGCAAATAATTTTTCCATCCAGCACAGTAAAGGGGCTTCCTATTAGAATGCAGGCTGATGCAGACTTCAAAACATTTATTGCTGATAGCCTAAAAGCTTTTTATACTGGAATCTTTGATGTTTCGATCGTCAGTGATGAAATAAATTTCTATGAATATGCTGAAAAACTCAATCTTCCACAAAACATTATCAATGAAATTGAAGATATTGGGAACGGCATTGTAACGTTAAACGGGAAATATTTTATTTTTTCAGAAAGTGCTAAAAAACATACGACATTAATGCAAATAAAATTCGAACATCGATTAAATGATATTTCATTAAAATTTAATATTGATGAAGAATCGGATGGAACCAAAAGACTTTTAGATTTATTGCCCATTCTTTTTGTTGTTTCAAAAAACAATAAACAAATATTTTTTATTGA
>CAMWUU010000040.1 GCA_947177515.1 uncultured Lachnospiraceae bacterium | reverse complement strand
GGAAAATAAACAGCCAAATCCTATTTTTTAAGCAATGAGTTTTGCACATCTCTATTTTCACCTATATACTACGGTATCGGCAGCAAATACTACAGGAAAAACAGATTTTTTTATTATATCACACCTTTGTCAATAGAGAGTGTAAAATATTTATCCTTGTTTTTGGGTCTTTCTTGAAATCTTAGGTGTAATTTCCTATTATAATTTTTGCCCCTTTACATAAAATTGAGCGTTTAGACTGATTTTCTATACGCTCCGACGCTGTGCTACTATTCTTTTATAATTATGGTAGGCTCTGACCGTGCGCACTCCTGCTTAGTTTTCCTGTGCCACAGTATTTAATTTTGCATTTTAGTCATAACAAATACATCATATAACAGCTAGAAAAGAAGGTCAGGAAAAGTTTAGGAAATTCGATCAATCATTCTGCTTGACTTCCCATTCGATTTGGATATAATAGAATATGGTAGTCTATTTCAGTTTGTGGAATAACATGCCAGAATCTGGTTATCGGAGGTGAGATTATGGACGGCAGTAATAGTCGAAGTACGGGCAAGGTTTTTGTATATAGCCGCTTGATGCATTGCTGCAGTAATGTCTATAATCTGTAGCTATCTATTCTGTGTCCATATATGAAAACCATTGTCTGTTTCTAAACTATGCTGCAATCGCTGTGACGAGTGCAAAATAATAAGGTTTATAAGCGACAATGGTATTTTTATGCCCTTTTGCTGATAACCCTTGCACCCGCCTTTTCATTTTGGCCCTGCCAAACGCAGGTCTTACAGGTAAAGGAGGAAATGCAATGAAAATGAATAACAATATCCTAAATGAAACTCCTGAAATGACACCGCACCCGGATTACAAAACAGAAATTGTTGAGGTGCTCCGCAGCAATTTAACCCCTAAGGTCAAGCAGGAACGCATCCTTACATACCATGAAAGGGATATTGCATCCGCATTAGAGATGCTTCGTGCAGAAGAACGCGTCCGCTTATATCATGTTCTGGATGCGGAAACTCTTGCGGATATATTTGGGTATACCGAAAACAAGACAAAATACATGGGTGAGATAAGTGTCCAGAAAAGAATTTCCATACTTTCCCAATTTGAAATAACCGAAATGGCCGAATATATCCGCAATATGGGGAAAACTGACCGCGCCACGGTTATGGAATTGTTGGGGGACAGCTTAAAGACTCAGATTATGCTGCTCAATTCCTTTGGTGAAGATGAAATAGGCAGCAAAATGACTACAAATTATATTGCAATCCATTCTGGAATCAGCGTGCGGCAGGCAATGCATGAGCTGATAGAACAGGCAGCAGAGAATGACAATATTTCAACGATCTATGTCCTTGATGAAAATGGGATGTTGTTTGGGGCAATCGATTTAAAAGACCTGATTATCGCACGCGAGGGAACGGATCTTAATACCATTGTTATGACTTCGTATCCCTATGTTTATGCCAACGAACCGATTGATAATTGTCTTGGACGCATTAAGGATTATTCTGAAGATTCCATCCCTGTTTTGGATTCCGATAATAAACTGATTGGGGTTCTTACTTCCCAGGATACCATTGAGCTTGTCGATGATGAGTTGGGGGAAGATTATGCAAGACTGGCTGGACTCTCATCAGAGGAAGATCTAAATGAGCCATTAAAAAAAAGTATCCAGAAGCGATTGCCCTGGCTTATTATTTTGCTCGGCTTGGGAATGCTTGTATCCAGTGTCGTAGGAGCATTTGAAGGAGTTGTTGCACACCTTCCACTTATTATCGCATTCCAATCCCTTATCCTTGATATGGCTGGGAATGTAGGAACACAGTCACTTGCTGTTACCATACGCGTGCTGATGGATGAAAAGATTAACGGCAAACAAATGATTTCCTTGATTTTAAAAGAGGCAAGGGTCGGATTGGTGAATGGATTCATACTGGGAATATTATCGTTTACCCTGATCGGATTTTATTTATTTATATTAAAAAACCAGTCCATGGCTATGGCATTTTCGATTTCAGCATGTACAGGTACCGCCCTGCTATTGGCCATGATACTTTCAAGCCTTTCAGGGACATTGATTCCCCTGATGTTCAAAAAATTAAAGGTAGATCCCGCAGTCGCCTCGGGTCCTTTGATCACAACAATCAATGACCTCGTTGCTGTTATTACATACTATGGATTAGCATGGGTTCTGATTATCAATGTTTTGCAGTTATGAAGGGTCGCCCCTTTGCACAGTTTTGGTAAGGGAAACGCTGGTATGCGTTTCCCTTGCTTTTGTTAATATTCGCAAATATCCGCCTTTAGCATCTGCCGCGATCTTGTTACCATCAGCGGCAGGAGCACCCCAAGATTGCAAAGCAGGGCACCGAACAGCGCCAACGGGTGAAAATATCTCAGATATTTTCCCACCGGATAGAGGGCAAGATTATTAAAAAGATAGAGTGCCAAAAAGAAAATTCCGCCTCCAATTATCACCGCGATTCCATCCATACAGAGCAGTTCTTTCACAATCTTTTTGATAATTTCCTTCTTTGACACACCAATTGCGCGGTACACGGCAAACTCAAAATTCCTGCGCTGGTACATCCCGATAAAGGCCGCATTGACCGTTACCGCCATAATCACTGCAAGCAACACAATGATAAAGGTATAAATGATATGGAAAGGTTTTACCTGGCTATGGATCAATTCCTCCAAATCATCCGGGACATAAAGATTATATTTCTCCTTCCGTTCGCGCACAAATTCATATACTTCTTCTCCTGACACCCCCTCCTTGCTGATAAGGATGACATTTAACAGATAATCTTCTTCCTCCGTAATAAAATACAGGAAATATCCATCCTCCTTTGTTGTTGCGTCCAGCGAAAATTCCCGGAAAATATTTTCATCATAATCTTTGTCCACCTTATCCCCGATCTTCATACCGACATTTTTCGCAAAGCGCTCACTCATCACCATACTTCCCGACTTCAGGTTTCCAAAATCACAAGTGATTCCCATCGCTTCGCAATAGGTTTTAAAATCCTGTACTGTAAGGAATGTCAGACTGGCCTGTCCGTTCTCAAATCCCATAATGCTGTTCCAGTTAAAAGCATTGAATGAGCCGTTTTTTAATATAATCGCTTTTCCGCTTTCCTCTACTTCTTCTAAAAAACGATCAAAATTCTCTTTATCTCCGGAGATATCATTTACACGTACCACCCGTTGATAATAGGAAATCGGAAGCTCCCAATTATCGCGTACATTGGTGACATAAAGACCGCCAAGGTATGCAGCATAACCCAAAAAGAGCATAAACATTAACAGGATACATCGCGTCTTATTTTCCCTGACAAAATATATTGCTGAAAATGGTTTCATACATTCCCCCGTTCTGCTGCCGCAGACAGCACCCCACCATCATTTACCGCACTGATCTTTCCATCCCACATCTCAATTATACTGTCCGCCCCATTAAGAATGGATCGGTCATGGGTTATAATCAATACCAGGTTTTTCTTTGCATATTCTTTGAGGATATCCATTACCGCAAATGCGTTTTCATGATCGAGTGCCGCTGTTGGCTCATCGGCAAACAGCACACGCGGCGCGTTGATCATTGCCCTTGCAATTGCTGTTCTCTGGCGCTGTCCCCCGGAAAGTTTTGCCGGGCGCTTGCCAAATTCCCGCTCGCTAAGGCCAAATCCGGTAAGCAGTTCCTTTGCCCGCTGTGTTACGTTACTTCCCCTTTCTGCGGCGGCAACAGTTACGTTATCGACCGCTGACATATATGGTATAAGAAAATGCCGTTGGAAGACAAAACCAAATTCTTTCCGGCGCAGGTTTTCCCGCTCCTTGTCTTTTAGCTCTGTAATATTTTTCCCATTGTACAAAATCTCCCCGTCTGTTGGTTTTTTCAGGGTGGAAAGACAGTACATCAAAGTGGATTTCCCCGAACCGGACGGCCCGATTATCCCAATAAGCCCACTATCCGGTAAGGTAAGGTTGAACCCGCCGAGGGCGTAGATTTTTTCTGTTTTTTCCATATCATAGATCATGGTAATATTCTTTATATCAAACATAGTTTAAGCTCCTATTTTAAGTTCTGCAAAAATCCCTTCCCTTCTCTCCTTTTAAGGATATTTCCTCCACTTCTCTCCTTAAAATTCCTTCCGGCTCTTTTTTAGGATTCTGCTGTTTTAAGTTCCTCACACTATTTTAAGTTTCCATCTTCTATATCAATATAAATCATCCTCAATCGCATCAATGGTACGGATCCTGCCGAGCGCGTATCGCACTGGAATTTGCAGGATACCAAGGAGAAACACATAGATGCACAGAATTTCCGCAAAAGCCTTTGGATGGAAGATTTTACATTGCAGACCCTGCGGTATTAACATAGTGCTCCGCAGTAGTACCGCCGCTAGAATGCTGATGATCCCACCTGCCAAAAAGGCTGCGCCAAACGTAAAAAGAAGCTCCCACACCACAGCGTGATAAATATTTGCGCGCGAATATCCGATAGAACAATAAAGACACCATTCATTATGCCGGTCACGCAGGTAGGTAGTATATACAATCGTTAGGGAAATCAGGAGCAATACCACAATGCCCATATAAATCAGATTTGAAGAATTGCTGATCACATCGATTATCCCCTCCTGCAAAAATGTTTTACCCCATTTCATATCCACCACCGTATCATAATTTTCTTTCACATTAATGCCGATTTCATGCAGCACCGCCGACATATCTTCTATCCCCTCAGAAAGCACCACAATCATCCAGCTTGAAATCCAATCCTTAGACGAGATACCACAGCCAAAATAAGTATCGCATTCCACGATCCCAACAATTTTATAATACTTATCATAATTTCTTTCATTACAATATCTCCCCAGTACGTAATCGTTATTTTTCATTGACAAGCTGTCAAGGATGATCTCGCCTGGATGCTCCGGAAGCCTTCCCTCAATCAGTTTCATACTAAAATATTCCATTATTTCCGGGATTTTTTCTTTTTCCACCAATGGGATATTGTATGTGATCTGTCCGACGGCTGCCGTAATAAAATTGTTAATTACCTCACCATACCACGCATCCTTCACACCCGCCATTTCCCTTAACTTTTCTGCCAACTCCCGGTTTTTTTCCGTGTATGCTGCGTTAATCTCCTCATCGCCCATCTGATCCGTCGGAATGCCAAGTGTTGTCTTTCCTGCCAACGAAATTACCTGCATTTTCCCTGTATTCCCGATTAAAATGCGCTTAAAACTTTCCTCCGTTGTGGAAAGCATGAACTGCGTCAAATAGACCAGTACAAAACACAGTCCAAGACTGACAATCAGCACAGCAACACGCCGCATATTGTTTTTTATGTAATTCATTGCAGACAATTTCTGCGGCATTTTCATCACCACCTCTCTTTTGATGGAACTATTTTACTTCGTTTTCCTGCAAAATAAAAGTGGCTGCGGTCATATCCGGATATGACCACAGTCACATTTTAATAACATTTTATATTTTTTCCTGTTTTTAGTCCTGTATTTTAGAAAACTACAATCCATCCCCTTTCATTGCTACTACCAGCTTTGCCCGGTCATGGATTCCAGTTTTGTCATAAATGGAAGAAATATAATTTTTCACAGTCCCTTCCGAAATAAAGAGAGTTTCAGAAATCTGTCTGTTCGTAAGGCCGCGGGAGAGCAGGGTACAGATTTCCTTTTCACGGCGTGTCATATCAGCCAGAAAATCCGGGGTACCTGTATCTAGGGCGGTCTGCCCCCTCCCGTTTACCAGAACAGCCAGACGCTGCATAACCCTTGCATCAATAACATTTTGCCCACCCATAATCTGTCCAATCGCTCCTAGGATCGCGTCCTTGCCACTGTCCTTTAACAGATAGCCGTCCGCCCCACCCGCGATTGCCTTGGTGATGTTTTTATCGTCATAAAAAGTCGTAAGCACCAATATTTTTATATTGGGGTATTCCGACTTCATTCTGCCAATCAGTTCCAGTCCGCCCATCCCCTTCATGTTCAGATCCACCAGGGCAAGGTCACAGCCTTCCTTTTCCAGTATCCTTAGGGCAGCATTGCCATCCGGGGCAGTCCCAATTATTTCCATTCCATGAAAACTTAAAATGATTTCCAGACTTTCTAAAAGTAATGGCTCATCGTCCACTAAAAGCACACGCAGATTTTCCATAATCCCTCCTCTCCTACCTATTTTTATTATACCACATCCAAAACTCTTTTTCACTATCTTTTTTGCTAAATTACATCCCGTGTGCCCATGGTTTTGTGAAAGATTACCCGACCCTATGGTTCTTATTCAGCCCTTACCCATTTGAAACAGTAAAGTTTTTCCGCTGTTTTCAACCAAACACTTCAGCTACATATTTTAAATATTCCCGGATCGGTAAATGCTGCGGACAATGTTTTTCACATTTTCCACAACCAATACACTCCGATGCTTTTCCGTGCGTCAATGCTAGATTGTTATAATAGATTGAGGATACCATGCCTTTAAAATTTTTGTTATCATTATATAATGCAAAATAATCCGGAATCGCAATGTTCTTCGGACACTCACTTTCACTGATGCAGTATCTGCAAGCGGTGCAGGGAATGGCAATCCCGGAACGTATCAAATCCGCAGCCTGCTTCAGTGCTTCCATTTCTGCTGCACTTAAAGGCTTAAAATCTTTCATATAACTTAGGTTATCCTCAAGCTGTTCCATATTGCCCATACCTGAAAGTACCATCATCACATTTTCATGCGTGGCTGCAAAACGGATTGCCCACGATGCTGTGGAAAGATCTGGTGTCTGTGCTTTCAATATCTTATCCGCTTCCTCCGGGATATTCGCAAGTGCGCCCCCTTTGATCGGCTCCATCACAATCACAGGCTTGCCATACCTCGTAGCAATCTCATAGCATTCCTTCGCCCTAAGTGCAACATCGTCCCAATCCAGATAATTTAACTGAAGCTGAACATATTCTGTTTCCGGGTGATCCTTCAATATACGCTCAAGAAGCTCCGGTGAATCATGGAAAGAAAATCCAATATGGCGGATTCTCCCTTCTTCTTTTTTTTGTACAAGAAAATCAAATGCCCCCACTTTCTGGACATTCTCGTAGTTGGTGCCAGCCAGGGCATGGAGCCAGTAATAATCAAAATACTCCACGCCGCACCGATTTAGCTGCTCCTCAAATATTCCCTGCATTTGTTCCGTTTTCTGTACCATATAAACCGGCATTTTATCCGTAATGGTAAAACGTTCCCGCGGATACCGTTTTACCACGGTTTCCCGGAAAGCCTTCTCACTGTTCCCACCATGATAAGGATATGCTGTATCAAAGTATGTGCCGCCTGCTTTTAGAAAAGCATCCACCATTTCCATCATTTTTGGAATATCTATTTCACTGTAATTTCCATTAACCACGGGCAGCCTCATTAATCCAAAACCAAATTTTTTCATTACGATTCCTCCACTTATTCAATTATAATTTCTTCCCCAGCTTCCACAATCAGGCAGTTAGGCGCTTCAAACTGCTCTGCCAGTTCCCTGTCAAAGACAACACCCTCTGTAGCTGTCATATGGTAGGGGATATTATGCTTTGCCCCAACCATTTTGGCACATTCCGCCGCTTCGTCAAGTCCCATGTTGTAAATACCATCACAGCAGAAAAAAGCATAATCTATATTTTTCTCAGCCAGTAATGGCATCTGCTTTGTGGTTGAAGTATCGCCTGTCACATAGACGGATTTCCCATCAGAAAGGGTCAGTATGTATCCCACGCAGCCAGCAACATCATGCAGGGGATTATAACCTGCCTCCACCGCTTCCACCGTTACATAGCCAAAGTCAAATATCCGGTGTTCCCCGTTTCTTATTGCCTCAGCCTGCGTAATAACCTCACAGTCTAGATTCCGGTTCTGCACTTTATCAACCATGTTATGGTCATAATGTGGGTGTGTCACCAAGATCAAATCCGCAGAAAGTTCATAATCATCCCCCGCGTAGGGATCGACATAAATAACCTTCCCTTCTGCTGTTACAATGCGGATACTTGCCTGTCCCTGATAAAGTAAAACTGCCCGGTTCGTTCCATCCGTTTCCGGCTCCTTTTGCACTGGTTCTATTCCAGCAAAATTCCCGCCCAGTGTTTCCATGGTTGTTGATTCCTGCCGGGGGGAATTTCCAGCCCGGTTTTTGCAGACTGCAAGTGAAAATGCAATAATTCCAATTATCACAAAGGAAAGTAACTTTTTCACTCCAAACGCCTCCTCATGCATCTAATCTACGGATCACCCGTGCCGGATTTCCGCCGACGACCGTGTTCGCTTTTACATCCTTTGTTACCACAGCCCCGGCGGCAACTACCGCATTTTCGCCGACTGTAACACCGGGCAGGATAATTGCCCTTGCCCCGATCCACGCATTCTTCTTAATATGGATTTTCCCACAAAGCAGCACCCAGTGGTCTGCAAAATCGTGGTTTGCCGTAAGCAATGCCACCTCGGGACCGATCATTACATCATCCTCAATCTCAATCCCTCCCCTCGACATACAGGTCAGGTTGTGATTGATAATTACATTTTCCCCGATTTTAACATTTTTTCCCAGGTCAATCTGCATCGGAGGGAAGATAATACTTCCCTTTGGCAGCGGCGATTCAAAAAGTTCATCTATCAGGTGCCGCCCTTCCTCAGAATGGGGTTCGCTCTGATTAATCTGAAAACACAGCTTTCCACATCTATGGATTTCATAAATGGAAGCCTTATAGCTTTCATCCCGCATATTTACCCGTTCTAATTCCATAATAACACCTCACTTCTATTTAATCCGCAGGTACGAATGCACTCAAATGGGCTTCCTGCTCTTCTAAACTCATATTAAAGAAGCGGACTCCCTTATCTAAAGCCCGTATCCGTTCCATTTCACCCTCCGTCAGTTCGAAGTCAAAAATATTAATATTATCCTGAATATGGTTTGGATTTGTAGATTTTGGAAACACAATTGTTCCTTCCTGAATATGCCAGCGCAGTATGATCTGCACATTATTCTTTCCATATTTTTCTGCCAGTTCTGTGAACACTGCTTCATTCAGAAGTGCCCTATCACCATGCCCGATGGGATACCAACTCTCAATTACTGTACCATAAGATGCAATACGCTTTTTTAATTCCTTCTGCTGGTAGTATGGATGGCATTCCACCTGCAATACAGACGGTTTGATGGATGCCTTCGTTAGTAATTCCTCCAACCGTTCCGATTCAAAGTTGCTAATACCGATTGATTTTACTTTACCTGCGGCAACAGCCTTCTCACAATCCCTCCACGCCCCGATATAATCGCCAAACTGCTGGTGCAAAAGGAGCAGGTCAATATAATCCGTATCCAAACGGGAAAGCATTTTATCAATCGCTGCCTGCGTTTTTCCCTCCCCATACTCACTAGGCCAAAGTTTTGTTGTGATCCAGATTTCCCCTCGCGAAATGCCGCTCTCCTTCACTGCTGCCCCAACACCGCGCTCATTTTGATAGGCATGGGCAGTGTCAATATGCCGGTATCCGGCACAAAAAGCCTCCATACACGCCTTTTTGGTTTCCGCATCACCTGGAATCATATATACACCAAGACCAAACTGCGGAATTTTATTTCCATCATTTAAAGTCACATAAGTCTGATTCATTTTGATTTCTCCTTTCCTGCCCAGTTGGTTATTAAAATCCATAGCGCTCCAACCACTTTCTAATATCATTTTCTGCCTGTGCCACCCTGCCGCCCGTAACCGCCAGCCCTTTTTCAACCTTTGCACCGGGACAGGCTACCAAAATATCTGCTTCACTGCGTCCCATGCCGCTGCCTTCATGGGTACAGAGGGGAAGAATTGTCTTTCCAAAAAAATCATATCCTTCCAAAAATGTAAATACAGCCATCGGGCAGGTTCCCCACCAGTTTGGATAACCCAGGATCACGGTATCATAATCCTCCATTTTCAGGATCCCCGCTTTCAATACCGGACGCGCGCCCGCCTTCTGCTCGGACTTTGCCAGATCCACGGTTTCCATATAATTTTCGGGATATGGTTTTTCCGCTTCAATACGGAAAATATCCCCGCCTGTCAATCCCTGGATCATCTGGGCGGCAGCCCTTGTATTTCCGATTTTCAGCTTTACAATTTTCCCCCCTACATAAGCTTCCCCTTCGTGGGAAAAATAAGCAATCAACACTTTCTTCATAGCAATCCCTCCATCTTTATTTTCTTCCCCAGTCAAATTTTCCTCCTACCCCGCAATCAAGTGTTTTTTTATCAAACTGCCGTCCATATTTTTTTCATTGATTGCTGCCTTGCTGCTATCTGTGAAATCCCCTGTGACCATACACTTTGCACCCATCCAGCGCTTCCTCCAATAACTGGAACTCTTCATCTGTCAATTCAACTTTGGATGCATCCAGATTTTCAACAATGCGCTCCTTATTTTTCGAACCCGGTATCGGAACCACATTGGGATACTTGTGCAACATCCACGCCAGGGAAATCTGTGCGCTGGTAGCATTTTTCATTTCCGCATATCTTTTCAAAAGATCTATGATGGGCTGATTTCCTGCTATATTTGCTTTAGAAAGCTGTGGAACCCAGTTCCTGACATCATCATTCTTTTCAAATTGTGTGTCCACTGTAATCTTCCCGGAAAGAAGCCCACTGGCAATGGGGGAAAATGGAACAAAGCCGATATTGTTCTTTAGACAATAAGGGATCACACCTTTTTCGGCATCACGTTCTACCATGGAATAAATATTCTGGACTGCAAAGAGTGGCGTAACCTTGTTTGCCCTCTCAATAATGGGTACATCCACCTGCGACAGCCCCCAGCCGCGGATTAGCCCATCCTCTATTAGCCTGCCCATAGCCTCCGCAATCTTTTCCACGGACACGCCGCCCATCCTGTGAAGATAATATAAATCCACCCTGTCTGTCTTTAGCCGTTCTAGCGAGTCTTCCAGATGCTTGCGGACTGCATGGTACACAGAACCTCTGCTGATGGCTTCAAGCTCATTTAAAAACAACTTCGTTGCGATTACCACCTGATTCCGAACCTTATGCAACGCCTTTCCAACAATGCACTCATTATGTCCAATGCCTGACAGGTTCGGGCTGTAAATCTCTGCAGTATCAAAAAATGTACATCCATTCTGAAAGGCATTTCTAATTGCCTCAATGCTGTATTCTTCTGGCGGTATCTGCCCATAACCATGGGAAAATGCCATGCAGCCCATACCGACTTCGGATACTTCAATATCCCTTAATAATCTCGTTTTCATAAAACCTCCCCCTTATCAATAACCCGCAAATCTCTGATCCTTGTCAATATCTGTTATTCTCTGCATTTCATCCTCTGACAATTCAAAATCAAAAATCTCAAAGTTCTCCTTAATATGCGCTTCGTTACTGGAGCCGGGGATCGCAATATTGCCCGCCTGTAAATGCCAGCGCAGGATTACTTGTGCACTAGTTTTGTCATGCGCTTTCGCTATGCTGCTGATGGTTTCATCCTGAAACAATGTCTGCGTATTTCCCCTGCCGCCTAATGGGAACCAAGATTCCATAACAGTTCCATACTTAGCAATATGCTCCTTCATCTCCATACTTTGATGATATGGATGCGTTTCATTTTGGATCAGGGCAGGAACAATGGTGGTCGCATTTACCAGACGGTCAAAGTCCTCTTTCTCATAGTAATTGGACAGCCCGATCGATTTGAGCTTCCCATCCGCTACTGCCTGTTCCATTGCCTTATAGGCCTCCACGTCATTTTCCGGCTGTGAATGGTGGAGGATCATAAGATCAATGTAATCAAGGCCAAGCCTGTCAAGGGATGCCTCGATTGCTGCCGCCCCGTTATCGTAATCACTCGTCCACATCTTGGTTGTAACAAATATTTCTTCCCTTGTCACAATTCCCTCATCAATTGCTCTTTGTATCCCACGCCCAACACCGGGTTCATTTCCATATATCCGAGCCGTATCAATCAGACGGTATCCATCACGAAGTGCCCAATAAACGGAGTTTTCCGCTTCCTCCTGTGAAAGCCTGAAACAGCCAATACCAAGGATTGGCATTTCGTATCCGCTGTTTAAAAGGACAGTACCTTTTTCAAGATCAAATACACCAACTTCCCTTGCTGGCTCCCTATCATCCGACACATCCTCTGCATCCGTACCAGAAGGAGGCTCTACTAGGTCTGCCCCCGTAATGGTCGGTTCTGTAACAGGTTCTGATACTGCAGGATTGGTTGGCTGCGGTATTTTGGAATCGGTTTCCCCACTGCAGCCAAGCACATTACATATCAAAATAAGTGCCATAAGAAAAATACTGTTTTTTTTCATGTTCTGAAATACCTCCTTCAATTTTTCATTCACTGTTACCGCCTGCCCTCAATTCTATTTTTGCGCCTAACACCTCCTTATTCCTTATGAAATTCTCCTAAAACTTGTTTTCGTTCTGAGCACCTAAATTGCTGCAATATGTTTAGGCATGTTTTTCTGTCTAATCTTTCTGTTCCTGTTTTTTAGCCATATAATAAACATCCTTGACTTTTTAATTTATCTATGATATTCTTACATTGTGCAACCCGAGTTGCTTATCTCACTAAGGTTTATTATATCTTTATCAGGAACTAAAAACAATGGCCGCTTTTTTTTTAAAAGTGGGTTATGCCACACTTTACGAAAAAAAGTTGCACAAATTCCAAGGGGGTAATTAACATGCTGATTAACGGCTCAGAAGATTTAAGGGTACAGAAAACAATGGATGCCATAAAAAAAGCTTTCGAAGAAATGATTTGTGAAATGGATTATAATAAGATTACAGTCAAAGAACTATGCGAAAGGGCAAGGATCAATAAAAAAACCTTTTACCGGTACTATTCCGTTCTTGATGACCTGCTTGCCGAATTGCAGGGAGTAATGATAGAAGAATATCTGAAACGGATTAAAAATTTTCGGATTCCAGAAGATCTCGATAAGATTAACCGTGAATTTTTTCTTTATTCCGCAGAAAAAGGGGCTGTCTATGAAAAGATTACCTGTAGCGGAAATTACGGGTACATTAGGAGCAGGATGATCAACAATGTGATGAATTCTACCTGGAAAAGCTCCGCATGGCTAAAGCTTTTAGAACCTCCAAAACAAAATATTCTGCTGCATTTTATCCAGACCTCCACTGTGGAAATGTATAGTCAGTGGGTAGCGGACGGAAAAAAAATTCCCCTGGAAGAAATGATAAAAATATCGAACCAACTCCTATGTACCGGTGTAAATGGTTTTATCGAATGCAATGCCCCAATCTGATACATTTTTATTTTTCTTCGGATTCTGTTTCATTATATAATGGCAGTGTGACCATACACCAGAATCCATGATTATTTTCAAATACCACACTGCCGCCGCGCTTCTTTGCAAAAGAAAGTAATTTTTTCAGGCCGTACCCGTTTTCGATCCGGACGCGGGAATTTGCGAAAGAAAAATCACTGATGCCATTATCTTTTACACGGATGCGGATATGCGCGCTGTCCGCTGCTAAATGGATAGTAAAATGGTCGGCTCTGCCATGCTTTATCCCGTTTGTAAGCAATTCGGAAACCGCCCCGTTAAGAAATTCGCCATATTCGCGAGGGATGGATAAACATAGCGGTATATCCGCAATATCCAAACGGATCTTTAGCGCGGTATCCATCATAAAACTATTGACAAGCTCTTTCAGGCTGCCGATAAAATCCTCCACCGAAATAAGGCTGTTTTCCTCATCCAATATCCGGACTGCCTGCCGGATCGAATCAAGTCCCTCACGGATGCGCCGGTTCGCTGCACCAAGCTTCTCCCGCGCTTTTTCCTGGTCGGTGGCAAGCAGAAGTTCGCAGGCATCCAAAGCCACAATGGCGGCAGTTACCGAATGTCCCACACTGTTATGGATATTCCGGCTGATATTCTCACGCTCCTCCAAACGTGCGGTCTTATCTGCAAGGTAATTTTTCATAACCAATTCCTGATTGAGTTTTTTCTCGTACAGCTCAGCAAGTGCTGTTACACTCACAACACGCGCCGTTTCATTTTTCGCGGCAAGGTAGCTGACTGTTAGATATTCTAAAAGTGCCAGGACTATAGCGGCAGCAAACAGAATCAATCCATTTAGGAGGGCGCGGGGCAAGTTTAATCCCCCAGCTTCTTTTTGGGATACAAAAAGATCGGAAGTTACAAAAAATACTACAAAATATACGGCGGATGGCAGAATCAGGCGCAGGAAACAGAAGCGATGTTTCCATAAGCATATACGAAATTCATAAAAAATAAGGTATGCCACAATATTTCCCGATACCAGGACATGGACAATGGAAAGTAAAAACTGTAGAACAAGGATATGCCAGGAGAGTTTTTCGGATAAACTGCGCAATGTGATAAAAAACATAAAAATCCCACCTGTCAACAGGAGCAGGAATAAATGATCCGTTTTAAAAAATGAAGTTATTGTCAGGATAATCAGTAATATTGAA